>JASHQM010000174.1 GCA_030039165.1 Candidatus Sulfotelmatobacter sp.
TCCGAGTAGTGCTCATCGGCCATGAGATCGTTGACGCGTCGAATTGCTGTGATCGTCCCAATCTTGTCCTTCGGATCGGGCTCCTGGTCCGACGATTTGAAAACATGGCTGCCAGACGCTACGTATCCAAGCGATGCGAGCTTCGCCTGCGCCGCTGGATCCAGGGCCGCAACCTTTTCATCCGACATATCGGGCGCTGCCCGCCTGCTGGTGGTTTTGCCCCGGATGGCCCGCAACTGGCCGCGCAGCGTATCGGCCACCGCCACCGACGCCGCTGCCAGATTGTGCTCCGCTTCGGGGTCTACCGTCTCGTCATAGAGTTCCCGCCGCGGCGCCTGTATGTACAAATATTTTCCGCTCCGCAGCGATTGCAGCGCACTCCATCCAAATGCGAGGTGCGGATAATCTGCCTGCGAATAAGCTGGACGGTCGCGCCAGGAATCTGTAGCTTCTGCCCCTCGCGCCTTCATCAGTCCGACCAGTGATTGGCCCTGTACTTCCGCCGGTACCGCCGCACCCGCAATCTGCAACAGCGTCGGCATCACATCCACCAGTTCGACCTGATTCTCAATCCGCTTCTCCGCTGCACCCGCCCGCGGCAGCTTGATCACCAGCGGCACCCTGATCGTCTCATCGTAAAGAAAGAACCCGTGATTATTTTCCCCGTGAGCTCCTAGTGATTCCCCGTGGTCGGCCATCACCACGATCATCGTTCCATCGAAGAGCCCGCGCGTTTTCAGCTCCCGAAGCAAATTCCCCAGCGCCCAATCCGTGTACGCGATCTCTCCGTCATACGGCTCCGCCACGTAGCGGCTCTTGTAGGGTTCGGGCGGATTATAAGGCTCGTGCGGGTCATAAAGATGAACCCATATGAAGAACGGACCTTGTGAATGGGAGTTCAACCACGCGAGAGCATGCTCCACCACCTCACCGCCGCGACGCTCAACCGTGCGGTAGCGATCCTCTTCTTTATCGAACGCTGCTGTGCTGAAACCCGCGTCGTAGGTTTCAAACCCCCGGTCAAAACCGGGTGCACCCCCATTCGGGTCAAGAGCTATGGAACCAACAAATGCCGCCGTGTGATATCCACGAGATCGTAGAATCGCCGGGGCATAGGGGAGATCCTTCGCCAGCACGTCGGGAAAGTCGTACACCTGATGGAACTGCGGATAAGTTCCCGTGAGAATGGTCGCGTGCGAAGGAGAAGTCAGCGGAGCCTGGGCATAGGCGTGCGTAAACACCGCCGATTGCCTTGCCAGTTCATCCAAGTTCGGCGTCAGCCCACGTTTCGATCCCAGAAACCCCATCCGGTCCGCGCGCGTCGTGTCGAGCGTGATCAACAAAATGTTGGGTGCGGGCGTTCCGGCCGCCGCCGTACTCGCGCACCAACACACCAAACACAACCACCGTCGAATCGCTCGCACACCAAACACACTACTCCTTAGGATCCAAAATCGAAACTCAGGCTCGCGGCCATGCCTGAACCGGTGGATCATTGTTGCGGACTGCTTGCCGGCGGCGTCGCCGTGGGCGTCTTGACTTTTGGAGTCTTTGCCGGCTTCTTCGTCGGGCCTTCGGGGAGGCGTCCACAGTCTTCCGGATAAATGAAAAGCGTTGGATCCAGCGGGCCCAGGACTACTTCCTTGAATCGAACCACCCTGCTCCCTTTACTATTCAGATCTTCGACCTTAATGGGGAAGCCCTTCCATTCCTCCGGCTCCCAGAATCTGAGCTTCGTGGCTACTGGAAGGTCTTTCCCACTCACGGTAACGTCCTCGACCTGACACACGCGTCCCTCCACAGTCTCCTTTCCGACCAACACGCGCTCGCTGGTGTGGCCTGGTCTCGAAGCAATGAAGGGCCATGAGCGAAAATACGGGTGCGCGACCTTAACGCATCCCAATTTCGTCTGACCGTACGTCATCCCATGTGCCAAATCCGTGATGTAATAGCCTCTCTCCATCGGGCCTTCCGACCTCAGCAGGTCTCCGGATCTGTAAACATAACCCTCCCGGTCATCGTGAGGTTGCATACTGCCAACCATTATTGCGGAAAACTCTGTGAACTCGTCTAAGGGAAATCCCGATTTCGCAGCCTCAGCCTCCGGCTCTTTTGTGGCAGTTTGCCCCACTGAATCCTGCCCTTGTGCTGCTTCTGTCCACGCCCCCGCTCCCATCAGGCAGCCGGCGAACAGCAGCATCATGGTCCATCGAATCATTTCTTTCCGCCGACTAAAATCGACTCTCCGCATATAAGAAAAAGGCCACGCGGGGAGCTAGCGTGGCCCACGAGAAACATCAGGATCGGATAGTTACTGCAGGGTTGTCCTGTGGCTGGCTTTGTCCTTTTTCAGGGCAGCGCTGCTAGCCTTGAACGTGGGCCCCACAGCCTTCGCGGCCTCCGAGCCTTTTTCCGGAAGTTTGTCCGTCAGGAAGCCAAAGCCTCCAAGGAACTCGTATCCGCTGAAGCCAAGGAATGAATCCCAATTCCATTTGCCAGCCTTGTTCTTGTCGTTTACGGACGTAGCCGTGATCGTGATCCACTGCTCGCCGGTGTAATTACCAGCGTAGGCGTCCATGATCGCGTCGGCATAAATGTAACGTCCGGGGCCGGTGATGCCAGCCTGCAACCCAGTGCTCTCCAAGTCTAGATCAGTAACCCTGATCGAGGTGCCTTCGATAGTCGCAAACGAATTCGCGGAGGAAGCGCAAGCATCCAGAACGTCCATGCCGGTCATATAGAAGTTGCCGGCTCCGCCCGTCTGCATGATTTCGTAGTTGCAATATTCCATTCCGCCGGTGTAGTTAAGGAATCCGAAAGCGTAGCTCTGTGCAAAGGCAGAGCCGCAGCAAAGGACAAAAAGAGTGATTACCGCCAGGCTTTTCAGTTTCAAAGGAATCCTCCTGGGAGGTTTTGTTCACAATTGTGAACAACAACCCCGAGACAGCACACCTTCTACTGCGGAACAAGTCGCGTTGAACTGACACGTTGGGATGTTAGTCCAGTCCGAAACGATGTCAAGGTAAAACTCTAAGAACTTGCAAAAGTGAAAAACATTGCACTCTTGCCGCCGATTATCAAATGGCCCACGTATTTCGATAGCCGCTTTACGCGCTGAATGCCGTATCTGTCTTGCTTAGGAGCCGAATCGGAGTACAATCACCTGCCAGCAGGTCAGAGAAGGTTCTGCACTAGCCGTTTCCGCCGATGGTTTCATGCTTCCTCTGCTCCTGACTTCGCTAAGGAGATACCATTATGCATGTTTGCAGGATTGCGCTCGCCAATTGTCTCGGCCTTGTTCTGCTCATGCTTTCGGCTCCAGCCCAAGCGCAATATCAGGTCACATATTTAGATTCGAATCAACTCGGTTTAAAAAATAATGGGGGCACCACAGGCCAAACCGTGCACGTCGACCCGCTCATGGCCAACCCCTGGGGACTGGCGCATAGCGCCACAGGGCCTTGGTACATTCCTGATAACGACACGGGGTGGGTGACCGTCTACAATGCAACGGGAGGACAGATACCTCTCCGGATCTTGATTCCCACAGCCGGAAGCGAAAACGGCTCGGCGCAAGGTGGAAACGGTCCAGGCACACCGACGGCAATCGTTTCCAACGGATCGTCGACGGATTTCCAGTTTCAGGGCATGCCATCGACTTTCCTTTTTGACACGCTTGATGGCACCATCAGCGCATATGTGCCAGGCGTGAACCCCAACCAAGCGATCATCGTGGTCGACAACTCGGCCAATGGCGCGTTGTACCAGGGCTTGGCCATCACCAACTATCCCTCGGGGAATTTTCTTTACGCAGGCGACAACGCCAACAATGTAGTCGATATGTACGACAGCAACTTTAAGCTCGTGAAGTCGTTTAACGATCCGTCGATCCCGCCCGACTTCTCGGTGTTTGGAGTTCAGGACATCAATGGCATGGTTTACGTCGCCTATGCTAAACCGAACTACGGTTCAGGCGGTTACGTCGTCGTCTTTACGGAGCAGGGTGTGCTCGTGAAGACACTGATCCAAGGCCTGCCACTGAACCAAGCCTGGGGGATCGCCTTGGCACCCAGCAACTTCGGGCCGCTCAGCAACACTCTGCTGATTTCAAACAACTCGGAGTTCGGAACTATCAACGCGTTCGACCCTAATACCGGCAAGTTTGTAGGCACGATCAAGGATCAGAAAGGCAATCAGGTCGTGCTCAACAACCTCTGGGGAATCGCT
>JASHQM010000175.1 GCA_030039165.1 Candidatus Sulfotelmatobacter sp.
GAATGGGAGCATGACTACCGCAAGAAGTACGCCCACTTCATCTGCAACTCCGAGGCGCAACATCCACTGCTTTCCTGGGAGTTAGCCGAGTGGGAAACCGCACCGCCTCTGACCATCCTTCACTATCGTGGCAAGCGGCTGAATCATGTCGGCCAGCCCGGCACGTATAAGGAACTCTTTACCGTCACTATCGACAAGGAAAACGGTGAGTGGGTGGTCACGAAGTACGACGCGATGTATTAGAAGCGTCGCCGGTCGTCGGTTCTTAGTCCGATGCCTGCTTGAGACGCGCAGAACCACCCGGAGAGGAAATTCGCCACCACAGAAGAATCAATATCTGCGCCGCAACGCCGGCACATGTGTCAAGCACCACATCCTGCCATCTCCCCGTGCGTGACGGAATAAAGCTCTGATGCCATTCGTCGAGGCTGGCGACAATTGCTGTCCCAAGAACAGCGAGGCCTGCCCAGCGAGCTTTCCACTTAACGTGGTCTGACTCGAAGGTCGCGCGCCAGGCCCGAAAAAGCAGAAAGCTCAACATTCCGTAACCGATGACGTGACCGGTCTTCCGAATGTAGAAGTGCCAATCCTCAAAGCGCTCCCAGTCCAGACCGAAGAGAAAATGCAGCAAAGGGTAGAGAATTTTGCCTGTATTTGCAGCCGAGAGCAGCGCCGTCGACTCAATGGCGATAACGATCAGCCAGAGGGTGGCGGCGATCCAGGCTTTGAGGAGTTCGTGGCGGTGTGGAGTCAAGAGAAAGTTAGAGCAACGGAGAAACCCAATTTCGTAATTGTGTAATCGGGTAATTTGGCAATCTGCATCAGGATCCGGATCCAATCCACGTCTTTGCGATTTTAAAATTACCAAATTACGAAATTACTGAATTACCAACTCCTATTCGACTCCATAATTCGGCGCCTCGCGGGTGATCATGACATCATGGACATGGCTTTCGCGCAGGCCGGCGTTGCTGATACGCACGAAGCGTGTTTTCTGCAAGAGTTCGGGAATGGTCGCGCAGCCGCAGTAGCCCATGCCGGACTTTAGTCCTCCGACCATCTGGTGAACGATCATTGCGACTGAACCACGATAGGGGACGCGGCCTTCTATGCCTTCAGGAACCAGCTTCGCCAGGCGGTTCGAGTCGCCGTCGATGGCGGACGCGGCGGCCGAGGAATCTCCTTCAGCGCTCTGAAAGTACCGCTCGCTGGAGCCTTGCGCCATAGCGCCGAGCGACCCCATGCCGCGATAGGCCTTATACGAACGGCCTTGATAAAGAATCAGCTCGCCGGGGCTTTCGTCGGTGCCCGCGAACAGCGATCCGATCATCACCGCGCTTGCTCCGGCAGCCAGCGCCTTCGTGATGTCCCCCGAATACTTGACGCCGCCATCGGCAATGATAGGAACACCGGCATCTTTCGTGGCGCGATAGGCTTCGGCGATCGCCGTGATCTGCGGCACGCCGGCGCCGGTGACTACACGCGTCGTACAAATCGAACCGGGGCCGATGCCGACTTTTATGCCATCGGCTCCAGCCCGCGCTAGCTCGCAAGCGCCGTCAAAGGTCGCGACATTGCCGGCGAGCAGTTGCATTTCCGGCAGCTTCGATTTGACCATCTTCACGGCTTCCAGAACTTTGGCCGAATGTCCGTGTGCGCTGTCGATGGCGAGCACATCAACTTTGGCGTCGGCTAATTCCTGCGCGCGCTCGAGAAAATCTCCAGTGGCGCCGATGGCCGCGCCTACCCGCAGGCGTCCATGAGAATCCTTGGCCGCATTGGGGTATTTCAGCTTCTTTTGAATATCTTTTACCGTGATCAGGCCCTTGAGGTTGTACTTGTCGTCGACCACCAGCAATTTCTCCACGCGGTGTTCGTGCAGAATTTCTTCCGCATCCGCGAGCGTGGTACCGACGGGCACGGTGATGAGATTCTTCTTGGTCATCACGCGATCGATGGGGATGTCGAAGCGGGTTTCGAAGCGCAGATCGCGGTTAGTGAGTATGCCGACCAGCTTGCCATTTTCGGTGATGGGCACGCCGGAGATCTTGTATTGGCGCATGACCTCGAGCGCGTCGCTAACCTTGTCGTGCGGCGACATAGTGACGGGATCGACAATCATGCCGCTTTCCGAGCGCTTGACTTTGTCGACTTCGTTGGCCTGCTGCTCGATGCTCAGGTTGCGATGAATGATGCCAAGCCCGCCCTGTTGCGCCAGCGCAATCGCCATGTGTGATTCGGTGACAGTGTCCATCGCGGCGCTGACGATGGGAATGTTCAGGCTGATCTCGCGCGTGAGTTGGGTTTGCGTGTTGGCGATCGCAGGGACCACGTCGGAGCGTGCGGGCAGCAGAAGAACGTCGTCAAAAGTGAGAGCTTCAGGTACGGGGAAGTGAATCATAAGAAATTATAAAGTAAACATTATTGTAGAGAGGGATGGAGATTGGGGCAAATGAGGATAAAGCCAGAGCGGCCCTCACGGGCCGCTCTGGCTTTACGACTAACGATCGGCTACTGTCTTTAGGTTCCCTCAGCCCAGCCAGCCAAATACTCTTCCTGCTCGGGCGTGAGCCGGTCGATTTTGATTCCCATCGATTCCAGTTTCAGCTTGGCCACGCGCTTGTCGAGTTCGTCGGGAACGCGGTGGACGCGTTTTTCCAGCGTCTTGTAATTCTTCACCATGTGCTCCACGGAAAGCGCTTGATCGGCGAAGCTCATATCCATCACCGAAGCAGGATGGCCTTCTGCCGCAGCCAGATTGATCAACCTTCCTTCGCCCAGCAGATTGATCTTACGCCCGTCCTTCATGGAATACTCATCGACAAAGTTGCGTGTGGCACGCTTCGATGACGCCATTTTTTCCAGAGACGGTATGTCGATTTCCACGTTGAAGTGGCCGGAGTTCGAAATGATCGCTCCGTCTTTCATCACGTCGAAATGCTCTTTAGTGAGAACGCTTTTGTTGCCGGTGACCGTGCAAAAAACATCGCCGAGTTTCGCCGCATCGTGCATGGACATGACGCGGAACCCATCCATCACCGCTTCCAGAGCCTTGGTCGGATCGACTTCCGTGATAATCACTTCCGCGCCTGCCCCGCGTGCGCGGCTGGCCAACCCGCGGCCGCACCAGCCGTATCCGGCGATCACGAACTTCGACCCGGCGAGCAAGAAGTTTGTCGCGCGGATGATGCCGTCGATGGTCGATTGCCCCGTGCCGTAGCGGTTGTCGAACAGGTGTTTGGTATCGGCATCATTGACAGCAATGATTGGATAGCGCAGCACGCCTTCCTTGGCCATCGCCCGCAGCCGGATCACCCCCGTTGTGGTTTCTTCGGTCCCCCCGATTACGCCGTCGAGCATTTCCGTGCGCTTGGTGTGGAGAATCGTTACCAAATCCGCGCCATCATCCATCGTTATGTGCGGCCTATGGTCGATCGCCGCAACAATGTGCTGGTAGTACGTCTCGTTATCTTCGCCCTTGATGGCGAAGACGGCGATGCCCTGGTCACGCACCAGGCTGGCGGCAACGTCGTCCTGCGTGGACAGCGGATTTGACGCGCACAGCACAACATCCGCTCCGCCATCACGCAGGCAGACCGCCAGGTTTGCCGTCTCTGCCGTCACGTGCAGGCACGCCGAGATGCGAATCCCATTCAGCGGCTGATTCTTGATGAACTCCTTGCGGATAATCTGCAGGACCTTCATCGACTGGTTCGCCCACTCGATGCGCTTTTTGCCCAGATCGGCCAGCTCCAGGCTTTTAATATCGCTATTGATCTGCGTTACTGCTGTTGACATACGCCTCCTGTGGCGCTAGCTGCTAGAAGGAATCTGATTCGTTACCTGGTTACTTTGTCGTGGAATAATCGCGTGAGTTTGCCCTTTCAGAATACACCAATCGGCGGAAAGGTCATGATGCCCAAGCGCCCTTAAGGGAGTGGCACTTTCGGCTCAGCTCCAACTTTGCACCTTGGCGAGGCGTGACCCTCAAGCCAGAGTGGAAAGCGCTCTCAGCGGCCTACTTGCGCACGCTCTGTGCCACCGGCTCGCGCACTCCCGCTTCACTCGCCAGAGAAACCGCCTGGTGCGTCGATTCCCAGGTAAAGTCCGCGTCGCTGCGTCCAAAATGTCCATAAGCCGCGGTCTTCCTGTAGATCGGACGGCGCAGGTTCAGCGACTCGATGATGCCTCGAGGAGTCAACTTGAAATTCGCGCGGATTAACTCGGGCAGGATTGCAGGATCGACTTTTTCCGTCCCGAATGTGTCGACGCGCACGCTCACCGGCTCGGCGACCCCGATCGCGTAGGCGAGCTGCACTTCGCAGCGGTCGGCGAGTCTTGCCGCGACGATGTTCTTGGCGATGTGCCTCGCCATATAGGCTGCCGAGCGGTCGACTTTGGTCGGGTCTTTGCCGCTGAAGGCGCCGCCGCCGTGTCGGCCCATCCCTCCATAGGTGTCCACGATGATTTTTCGTCCTGTCAGCCCGGTGTCGCCCATGGGGCCGCCAATCACAAATCGTCCCGTGGGGTTGATATGGTACTTCGTGTATTCGTCGAGCAGATGCGGCGGGATCACCGCCTGAATCACGTACTTCAGGATTCCCGAACGAAGTTCGTCGTTGGTAACGGTCTCCGCGTGCTGCGTAGAAACCACCACGGCATCCACGCGCTGCACTTTACCTTGGGAATCATATTCGACTGTGACCTGGGATTTGCCGTCGGGACGAAGGAAGGGAAGAGTACCATTCTTGCGAACCTGCGAGAGGCGCATGGTCAGCTTGTGGGCCAGCGAAATCGGAGTGGGCATTAACTCATCGGTTTCGCTGCACGCATAGCCGAACATCATGCCCTGATCGCCGGCCCCGCCGGTGTCCACGCCCATGGCGATGTCGCCGGATTGTTTGTTGATGCTGGAGATCACTGCACAGGTGTTGCAGTCGAAGCCATACAGCGCATTGTCATATCCGATGGACTGCACCGTGCCCCGCACGACGGTTTGAAAATCGACATAAGCTTTGGTGGTGATTTCTCCCGCTATCATGACCAGGCCGGTGGCGGTCAGGGTTTCGCATGCCACGCGGCTCATTGAATCCTCAGCCAGGCAGGCGTCGAGAATAGCGTCGGAAATCTGGTCGGCGATCTTATCCGGATGGCCCTCGGTCACTGATTCGGAAGTGAACAGATTACGGTTCTTTGCAGCCAAGATTTACTCTCCTTAGAAAATTGCTTCGGACGCTTTGTCCGGCGAAATCCGCGGGCCCTTCCATCGGGCAATGATCGGTAGACGAAGTGACCGTAAGTATAGTGAAAAGGCTAACAGACAGGGTTATTCCGCGCAATGATTTTGGGCTTTGAGGGACGGCTGTGAATCCAATAGCGGAATTACAGCGCTGGATGGTGCGATTCGCAGGTCAAACTGCCGCATCCATCTGTGGGCGGCATTGCGGCGTCGACAGCCAATGTGCGCAGCGGTTCGGACATTTCGACGGTGCGGGAGTTTTTTCGCCACCACGGCAGCAAAGATGTAGAAACCGCCCGGAGGGAACTCCGCAACGCAGCCTGAATGGCGTTTGTCAGTATCCGGTTGTTGCGAAGAATCCAAAGCCCGGCTTGATCAGGGCCGGGCTTCTTTGCTCTCTTAAATGATTAATTTGCTCTGGGCTCGAACCGCCTACATGACTAAGCAGCCGATCTCTTTATGCGCCCTTCCGACGCGACGGGCTGCGCCACTTTGCGCACAAGGAAAGGTTGAAGATTCGGCTCAGCCCCGGCCCACTCCAGGCTGATGATCGAGTGCCCGGGCTGGCAGGTTACGAAGTACCGTTCTCCATTCGGGCTGGTGATTTCAAATTTGCCGGTCTCGCCCTGCAAAGCCTCGGCAACATCATAGGTCGTGATAGTGTCATTCAGTTTCATGGGGACTTCCTCCAATTCTGTACTGAGTTTTGGTTGGATTGTCCCCTACCCTAGGGAGGAGCTCTTTCTTAATGATAAGAGCCGAGACATCGTAGTCAAGGGCTTTGAGGAGATTTTTTGCATAAGTTTTAAATTAGGGTTTCTACCTGAGCCGGCAAGCCACCTCAGACCTCTTCACTCTCTTTGAGTTTTGCGATTACGCTGAAGTCCTCGAGTGTGGTTGTGTCGCCTTTTATTTCGCCATGCGTGGCCAGGTCACGCAGCAGGCGACGCATAATTTTTCCACTGCGGGTTTTGGGCAGCGTGTCAGTAAAGCGGATGTCGTCGGGTTTGGCCAGGGCTCCAATCTCTTTCGCTACCCACTTGCGCAGTTCTTCTTTCAGTTCATGCGAAGGCTTTCTTCCCTGTTCGAGCGTGACGAATGCCGAGATGGCTTGCCCCTTCAATTCATCTGGGCGACCCACCACCGCGGCTTCGGCTACAGCTTCGTGGGCCACCAGCGCAGACTCGACCTCCATCGTGCTTAGCCGGTGCCCGCTGACGTTCAGCACATCGTCGACGCGACCCATGATCCAGAAATACCCATCTCTGTCTTTGCGGGCGCCATCGCCGGTGAAGTAAGCGCCGGGAATCTGCGACCAGTAGTTCTTCACGTAGCGGTCAGGATCGCCGTAAACCGTGCGCAGCATCGAAGGCCAGGGACGCTTGATGATGAGAAACCCTCCGGACCCTTCCGGAACCGGATTGCCGTCCATAGTAACAACCTCCGGCACCACGCCCGGGAACGGCAGGGTGGCTGAACCCGGTTTCGTTGCAATCGCCCCGGGAATCGGTGTGATCATGATGCCGCCTGTTTCCGTCTGCCACCACGTGTCGACGATCGGGCAGCGATTACCGCCAATAGTTTCGCGATACCACATCCACGCTTCGGGATTGATAGGTTCCCCGACCGTGCCCAGTAAACGCAGGCTCTTCATGTCGTGCTTGTTCGGCCACTCATCCCCCCATTTGATGAACGTGCGAATCGCCGTAGGTGCGGTGTAGAAGACGTTGACTTTGTGGCGCTCGATGATGGACCAGAAGCGGTCTGGTTCGGGAAAATTCGGTGCGCCTTCGTACATCAGGCTGGTCGCGCCATTTTGCAGCGGCCCATAAACGATATAACTATGCCCGGTGACCCAGCCAATATCAGCCGTGCACCAGTACGTATCTTCATCTTTGAGGTCGAAGACCCACTTGGTGGTCAGAAACGTGCCCACTGAATATCCGCCGGTGGTGTGAACGACGCCTTTCGGTTTCCCCGTCGTCCCCGACGTATAAAGAATGTAGAGCGGGTGCTCGGCATCGAGTGGCTCGGCAGGGCATATATCGGAAGCCTTGGCCATCAATTCGTGCCACCAGAAGTCGCGGCCGAATTGCATGTTGATCGCCGTTCCAGTGCGCTTGTACACGACAACGTTTTTGACGCTGGGGCACGACTTGAGCGCCTCTTCGACGGCAGGAAAGAGTTTCACTTCGCCGCCACGGCG
>JASHQM010000176.1 GCA_030039165.1 Candidatus Sulfotelmatobacter sp.
TGCCCAGGTCGTAGAGGCGTATGTTGCGAACTACATTGCCGCTGCCTTTCAGCCGCTTCGCCGGATCGGGCAAGCCTGCGCCCTGCAGAAAGCACAGTGTCACTTTGCCGGGCGGCAGCACAAGGGAGAAAATTGCCTCCGAAGGCCGCTCGCTCGGCCCGAAGCCGATCACCAGCCAGTTGTAATTATCGTAGACAAACTCGACCGCTCCAGGAACGAGCTTCCGCATCTTTGCCAGCGCGCTACGCGCGAACGCTTCGACTTCAGGATCGTATTTGGCGAGAAACGAGTCGAGCTGCCGCTCGGGATCGACATCGCTCGGAATTACCGGCGATTTTGATCGAGCAGCTGATTGGGCTGATTTGCGTGGCGGCATTCCGGCAGCCTCCGGTTACGTTTTGTGGCCTACGTGATAAATATAGCTAAGAGCATAGTTCACTATACAAATGTTCCCCTAAGAACATTAGACACTCGCTTTTAGGAAACGCGTTTCATTGTCCCGTAGGGACATTTGAAAATAGCCCGGCGTTTCAACGCCGGGTAGGCGGCACAAAACAGAACCGCGTCCCGTAGGGACGCCTGACATTCGGCCGTTCCATCCTTCGCGGCGCCTGCTCTGCCTCGTATGCGTCATCCCGAACGCCCGCGTCTTCACCAGCGGGCGGAGAGCCTGCCCTGAGCAAGCGAGCGGCAGCAAGCGCGCCGAATGGGGATCTCCCGCGCATCACCACCGACACTCCGCGCGAGATACCTCGCTCTGCTGAAAAACGGCTTCGCTCACGAGGACAAACCTCCCAAGCTGGAACGGCTTACTTATTTCCCCACCCACTGGTCGACCCAATCGTTCACCGTCTTGTACCAAAGCTGCGAATTCTGCGGTTTGAGCACCCAGTGCCCTTCGTCGGGGAAATACAACATCTTCGAAGGCACTCCTTCCATCTGCAAAGTCGTAAACAAATCGATTCCCTCCGATACATCCAGCCGGTAATCCCTCTGCCCGTGAATCACTAGCGTAGGCGTCTTGAAATTCTTGGCGTACTCGTGCGGCGACCATTTTCTATACATCTCGCGGTTGTCGTAGGGAGTGCCTTTGAACTCCCAGTCGTTGAACCAGAGTTCTTCGGTGGTGCCCCAGGCCGACTCGGCGTTGAACATGCCGTCGTGCGAGACGATGCACTTGAAGCGCTCGGTGTGGCCGAGCACCCAGTTGGCCATGTATCCGCCGTAGCTGGCGCCCAGCGCGCACTCGCGGTTTTTGTCGATGAACGGATAATGCTCTTCGGCGTAGTCGAGCCCCTTCATCAGGTCTTCAAACGGAGCCCCGCCCCAGTCGCCGTTGATAGCGTCGATAAACCTCTGCCCATAGCCGGTCGAGCCGTGGAAGTTGATCATGATGACGAGGTATCCGCTGGGCGTCGCCGCAGTCGGCGCCGCGAACAACTCGGCATTCCAGCGATACGACCAGTCGTCTCCCCACGCGCCCTGCGGCCCACCGTGGATGAGGAACTTCACGGGATATTTCTTCGAAGCGTCGAAGTTCGGCGGCTTGACGAGGAAGCCTTCGACTTGGTCGTTGTGCGCACCGCGGAACCAGAAGGATTCGATGGGTTGCATGTCGATTTGCGATAAAAGCGGATCGTTCAGGTGCGTTAGCGGGGTAGCCTCCGTCTTGCCTGTGAGTTTGTAAATCCCTGTTGGGTGCTGCAATGACATCCGCGTGAACACTAAAGTATTTCCATCAGACGTGACGGCCAGATCATCGTCAAAGCCGCGGCTAACCACTTCGGGAACTGCGGACTGCTGTACCCCCGAATAGTCGTGTTCCAGAAAGCCTGGCCGTACCTTCACGACGAGGATCGGCGACTCGCCTTGATTCTCGGAGGTGAAATAGATGCGAGATGAATCCGGATCCCACGCAATCGTGCCGACCCACGTGTTGTTCAGGTCAAAAGCAGTCGGCACCTCTCCTCTGCGGCCCGTCTTGCGGTCGTAGAGCATGAGGCGGAAGCGGTCGCTCTCGTATCCGGGACGCTGCTGGGCGCGGTAGGCAATGTAGCGTCCATCGGGCGAATAGAGCGGCGTCGAGTCGCTGGCCGGATTGTCGGCGGTGATGTTCTTTGTTTTCGCCAGCACGTCCGCAGGCTTTGCATCGTAGGGTAAATCCACCGGGACGATCCACAAGTCATTGTTGGTCGAAGCCGCGGGGTTCTTGTCGTGATTCGAGGTGTAGCAGACTTCTTTGCCGTCGGGCGAGAAGGCGTAGTCATCCTGCCCGCCAAGAGAGAAGACGGGAGCATCGTAATCACCGGGCGTGAGGTCATGAGGGAAGTGCAGATGATAGTTTCCTGGGAGCCGCTGAACTCCCTCGATTTTCGGGAGCGGGTCGGATAAGACTACAAAAATGTGCGTTCGCTTTCCCTCCTTGTAGGCGTTCCAGTGCCTGTAAAGGAGATGGTCAAAGATAAGGGCCTTGACTTTCGACTGCGCGGCTGCCTTAAGCCTCTCCGCATTGCACGAGCCCTCTGCATCTATTTCGCCTCCATTCGAGACGAGCGCCCTGTCACATTCTGGATAAACATCTGACGTGAACAGAATGAACTTTCCATCGGGCGACCACAACTCGCCACTGGCTTCGGTCGCGATCGAGGTCAGCTTGTGTACCCCGGTGACGGTCCCCGCAGCGCCGTCGAAATCTGCAATCCAAACCTGCGACCCACCCTCTTTCGTCGAGATAAAAGCGAACCGCTTCCCGTCCGGCGCCCAGCGCGGCCGGTCGGCATCCTGATCGGCGATCAGAATTCTCTCCGATGTCATTCCGAGCGCGCCGGAGGCGGGCGAGGAACCTGCTTTCCCCTCGCCACCACTGAGCGGCACGATCCACACATGCGGTGTCTTCGTGTTCGCCGCCAGATCGACGTCGACCACGCTGAAGATCACCCACTTGCCGTCGGGTGAAACCTGCGGGTCGCCGACGCGCTTGAGTTTCATCATGTCTTCGAAGGTGAAGGGATGCTTGGCCTGGGCACAGCAGACAGCAGCTACGATGAGCACAGCACCAAGGAAAAGCAGGTTCCCGTTCGACTTCCTCGCTACGCTCAGTCGCTCAGGGCAGGCTCTCACCGTGCCTTTGGCTCGGTTCGGAGTGACATCGGCCTCGCAGCGAAACCCGGAGGCGTTTCTAAGACACGGCAGACGGCGCATGAGGTTATCTCCTCGACAAACGGAAAAGTGTAGCAGGGGCCGTGGGGTTTTGCAGAGGAGCGACTCGACTCGGACAGGGTCCGCGCTCCGGCCGAGCTTCGCTCGGCCGAACCCTTCGGCGCGCTTCGCTTGCTCAGGGCAGGCTCTCGAAAGCGGCTGTTCCCACACGAGCTTTGCCCATGAACGAGTTTGCTAACCCATGGCGGCTTTGTCCGTGATCTCCAGGCCGCGGTCGATGATCGCGAATGCCTCGCGTAATTGTTCCTCGTTAATGCACAGCGGAGGGTTAGTGAAGAACGTGTTCCAGCGGACAAATGTGTAGAGCCCGTTGTCGCGGAAGAAACGGCTGAGCGCGGCCATTTCGTCGGAGGTGCCGTTGAACGGCGCCATCGGTTGCTTGGTTTTCCGGTTGCGAATGAGCTCGACGATGCCGAACAGGCCGATGGAGCGCACCGCTCCTACCGATGGATGCTTCGCTTGCAGATCGGCGAGAAGCTGCTTCATGACCGCGCCCATTCGGCGCGCGTTTTCAATCAGATTATCCTCTTCGTACACGCGAATCGTGGCGAGAGCAGCAGCGCAGCCCATGGGATGGCTGTTATAGGTGAGGCCTCCGTAAAAGACTTTGTCCTGGAAATGCTGGGCGATCTGGTGGCGCATGCCGACCGCACCGAGCGGCAGGTAGCTGGAAGTCAGCCCCTTGGCCATGGTCATGAGATCAGGCACGATCTTCCAGTGATTGGCGGCAAACCATTCGCCGGTGCGGCCGAAGCCGGACATGACTTCGTCGGCGATCATGACGATGCCGTACTTGTCGCAGAGTTTGCGCACGCCTTCGAGATAGCCATCGGGAGGAATGAGAACACCGTTGGTTCCGGTGACCGGCTCGAGAATGAATGCAGCGATCGTGTGCGGGCCTTCGAGCTGAATGGTTTCTTCGAGCAGTGCGAGAGAGGATTCGGCGGATTCCCAGCCGCGCTCGATGCCGTGGTAAGGATCGAGAACATGGACGACGCCGGGAATGCCCGGCTCAGCGGCCCAGCGGCGAGGATCGCCGGTGACGGAGATGGCGCCAGCGGTCGCGCCGTGATAAGAGCGGTAGCGGGCGAGAATTTTTTGGCGTCCGGTGAAAAAGCGGGCGAGCTTGATAGCGTTTTCGTTAGCGTCAGCGCCCCCGTTGGTAAAGAAGAACGTGTCGATGTCGCCTGGAGTGATTTCGGCGAGCTTTGCGCCGAGGCGCGCGCGCGGTTCGGTGGCCATGAACGGATTGGCGTAGGCAAGGGTTTCCGCCTGCTCTTTGATGGCCTGAATAACGCGCTCATCGCCGTGTCCGATATTCACCGACATGAGCTGGCTGTTGAAGTCGATGAAGCGCTTGCCCTCGGGCGTGTAGAAATAAATTCCCTTGGCGCGGGCAACCGGAATGGGATCGACTTTCGACTGCGCCGACCACTCGTAGAGCGTGTATTTGCGAGAGAGGTCGACGATTTCTTTGCCGGACATCGTCGCAGCTTCGGTAATGGTGGTCATCGATTTGGTCCTTATCGGCTTGCCCCCCGCGTTCCCCTGTGCTTTCCGTGCTTAAAATCCTCAACCACTGAGAACACGGAGGAACACGGGGTAAATCAGAATTTTCGCGAATGCTCTTTTGCCCAGCGCTCTACGACAACTTTCTTGTCGGTATAGAACTCAACCGAGTCGCGGCCCTGGCCATGGAGATCGCCGAAAAAGCTGTTCTTCCAGCCGCTGAAGGGGAAATAGGCCATGGGCGCGGCGACTCCGATGTTGATGCCGATATTGCCGGCGGGCGCTTCGTAACGGAAACGGCGAGCGGCTGATCCTGACGACGTGAATAACGATGCCTGGTTGCCATAGGCGCTGCGCTCAAGAAAGGCAAGGCCTTCGTCGAGGGTGTCGGCGTGAACGAGGCTGAGGACGGGGCCGAAGATTTCGGTATCCGTGAGTTCGCTGCTCGCTGGAACGCCGTCAAGGATTGTCGGGTTGACGAAATTTCCCTTTTCGTACTTCGAAATCATCGTTCCGCGGCCGTCGAGCAGAACCTTTGCGCCCTGTTTTTCTCCGACGCCGATTAACGATTCGACACGCTCCTTGCTCTGCGGAGTGATCACCGGGCCCATCTGCACGCCTTCATCCAGGCCATTACCTACTTTCAGTCTTGAGGCGGCATCGGCAATCGAATCACAGAAGATTTTCTGTGCGTCGCCAACGGTTACGGCTACAGAAACGGCAAGGCAACGCTGGCCGGCGCACCCAAAGGCGCTGTCGCTGATGATTTGCGTGGCCGTGGACATCTCAGCGTCGGGAAGAACGATAACGTGATTTTTTGCTCCTCCCTGGCATTGCGCACGCTTGCCGCTGGCTGCGGCGCAGGCATAAACGTATTTCGCGACGGCCGTCGATCCAACGAAACTGATCGCGCGAACCTTGGGATGATCGAGAAGCGCGTCAACAGCGGCTTTGCTTCCATTGACTAAAGCAACTACGCCTTGGGGCAATCCCGTTTGCTCAAGCAATTCGTAGGCGTAGCGCATGGTCAGCGGAACGCGCTCGCTCGGTTTAAGAACGAATGTATTACCCGTTGCGATAGCGTAGGGCAGAAACCAGAAGGGAATCATGCCGGGAAAATTGAACGGCGTGATGGCGGCGACGACGCCGAGCGGCTGGCGGATCATGAATTCGTCGATTCCTCGGGCGACGTCTTCGAGGTTGTAGCCCTGCATCACCGTTGGAATTCCGCAGGCGACTTCGACGTTTTCGATGGCACGCCGCATTTCGGCTTTGGCTTCGGCGAAAGTCTTGCCATTTTCTTGTGTGATGATGCGGGCGATCGGATCTAGATGCTCTTCGAGAAGCATCTTCAACTTGAACAGCGGCTGGATGCGGTCCTCGGGCGGGGTGCGGCGCCACTCGGGAAACGCGTTGGCTGCGGCCTCGACAGCTTGGTTGACTTCTTTCGCATCGGCGAGTGGAACCTGCGCAAGCGTTTCGCCGGTTGCAGGATTCACAACATCGCGCCATTCCGAGGCGCGAGATTCAGTCCACTGGCCGTTGATGTAATTCGGCAATCTGGCGACAGGTGGTGCAGCGACAGTTGTCATAAGATTACTCTTTTAGTTCTGTTGGGCTCCCAGTAGCGCTATCAGTCCATCGGCCAAAGAACCACGCCACCAAAGATAATCGTGGCCGCTGTCAAACTCGCGATAAGTCACCGGATATCCCTTCAGCAGCAGCACGTCTCGCATCTCGCGATTATCTCCGAGCAGAGCATCATAGCGGCCTACCTCCATATAGAACCTAATTGGCAAGCGGCGGCTTTCACGATAGGTGATGACAATATCTCCAATGTCCAGGGTGATTGGCCAGGGCATGGCATTGTCTTCGGGGCCATTTCTTACCCAAAACGCGCCCGATTGGGAGAGAACGTTGCCTACCACATCAGAATGGTAGAAGGCACAGTGAGCAGCCGCCACGCCACCGCGACTAGAGCCTGCCAGCACAACATGGTTCGGCCCGTTGTTGACTCTGTAGTTCGTCCGGGCCCAGGGTATCAACTCGTTGGCAATGAAATCTGAGAATGGAGGGTACCCTCCAAGATCTCGGTTGCGCTGACCCATGTTGTTTACGAAGATCGCTATCGCAGGTCCAATCTTTTTTGCGGCAATCAGATTGTCGAGAATCGTGGGAGTTGGCACTAGACTCGCGCCGCCACCATCATAGGTACCGCCATCGAAGACAATCAGCAGATCAGCAGCTTTCGCCGTCTCATAGTGGGGCGGAGTGTAGACGCTAATGTTTCGATCTTCCTTCAATGAGGTGCTCTTCAGCGTGAGAGTAGTAGTACTTCCGTGCGGAACGGAATCGCTCACCACCACATATGGCTGCGGGGGAGTATCGGGGAGTGCCATGGCTGAAAACCCGTTGAACCCGTTTGGGTTAAGGGGATCGGCAACGTCGAGCTCGTCAGATACTTCGATATTTCCTTTAGGGCCGAGCAATCGCCTCTCCGTCTTTATGAAGCCGTAACTGAATCTGGAATCTTTGGGGATAGTTTCTGTTCCGAAAAACAACGGCGTGCGCAGGAAGCGCTGCAAGTGCGTACCGCCCACTCCGGAATGCGTACTGCCGAACACTTCCACGGCCTCTGTATGCTCGTCGCCCAGATAGAGAAAAGTCACATTGACATTCTTGGCATCGTCTTTGATGTTTTCGACGATCGGTCCTTTGCCCTTTCTTCCGCTAATGAAGTGTTCGAGTGCGTTTGGGTCTGACGCATACTTCCGCCATAAATCCTGTATAGCCAGTGGATAGTTCTTCTCGGCAAGGCGGCTGCCGTTCTGGTCGACCGTTAGCACATGATCCACCTTCATCACATACTTTCCTGGTTTCGCCGTAGAATCAAGCGTATGGATGACAAGTTTGTATTCGCCCGGCGCAAAGGCGCTCACATCGATCGGTTCAGGTCCCTCTGTGCCGTTGGGACTGTCAACGGTGCGAATCAGCTTTCCATCCGGGCTGAATTCATCGATCACAAGATCAACTCCATGCTGGTCCGCCTCCCCTACGACTGCTTCACCTTCGTGCAGCGTGATCGTGTAAACATGATTCTCGCCTGGGCCTAGGGTGTGCTCCTGATTCAGCCCTGCCACCAAAACCTGTGGTTGTTGGGCTCCAGCCGAAACCAGCGCGCAGAGAATTGTCGCCAAGCCCGCGCTCCACAGAACACGCTTCGTCACAAACGCTCCTATCTACGCCCGTGCAAGTTGCGCAGCAGTACCCTTCTCGCACACTGAGAGCAACGCAGCTTCGAGGACGTCAAGGCCTTCGTCGATTTGTTCGTTGGTCGCGACTAAAGGCACAAGAACACGGATCACGTTTGAGTACGAACCCGCGGTGATCGTGATCAGACCATGCTCGTAGCAGAATTGCGTGATCTGTTTGGTTTCTTCCGTGGCAGGAGCCTTCGTTTGCTGCGATTTCACCAGTTCAATGGCCTGCATGCCGCCAAGGCCGCGAACGTCGCCGATGATCGGCAAACACTTCTGCCATTCGCGGGCGCGGCGCTGAAAGCGGTCGCCGAGTTCGTTGGCGCGCTGCAGCAGATTGCGTTCTTCGAACAGATCGAGCACGGCCAGCGCGGCGGCACACGAAAGTGGGTTGCCAGCAAATGTTCCACCCAAACCGCCGACGCTGGGCGCGTCCATGATTTCGGCGCGGCCGCTAATGGCGGCGAGAGGCAGACCTCCGCCGAGAGATTTTGCCGTGACGATCAGATCTGGCTCAATGCCGTAACGTTGGCTGGCGAAGAGAGCACCGGTGCGCCCGAAGCCGGACTGGACTTCGTCGGCAATAAAAAGAATGTTGTGTTTGTGGCAGAGTTCGATCAGCACTCGGAGATAGTCGGGCGGAGGTGCGACGAATCCTCCTTCCCCGAGGACAGGTTCGGCAATTACAGCCGCGACTTCTTCCTGGGCGACGACTCGTTTGAATGTGTCTTCGAGCTGGTGCGCGCAGTAGAGATCGCATGACGGGTATTTCAAATTGTAAGAACAGCGATAACAGTATGCGAACGGCACACGATAGACATCGCCGGGGAACGGAGCGAAGCCGGCTTTATAAGGATGAGTCTTGCTGGTTAGAGCGAGGGTCATCATGGTGCGGCCGTGGAAGGCGTCTTCAAACGCAATGATAGCCGGGCGCTTCGTATAGGCGCGGGCGATCTTGACGGCGTTTTCCACGGCTTCGGCGCCGCTATTGACCAACAGAGTCTTCTTTTGGAACGTTCCGGGCGTGATTCGGTTCATCCGCTCGGCGAGTTCGATGTATCCCTCGTAGGGTGTGACCTGAACGCACGTGTGGAGATACTTGTCGAGCTGTCCATGGATCGCGGCGATAACGGGTTGCTGGCGGTGGCCGACATTGAGGCAACCAATGCCACCGGCGAAATCGATGTAGCGGTTGCCATCGACATCTTCGAGCCAGGCATCTTCGGCTTTGGCAACGTAGATCGGCGTACCGTGGGAAAGGCCGCGAGGAACAGCTTGCGCGCGGCGCGCCGATAGAGCTTTGGATTTCGGTCCGGGGATCTCGGTTTTAAGGCGTATCGTACTCATTGCGAATTCTCGTTGTTGGTCATCCGGTTGTTAATCGTAGGTCGATAAAGTCTCAGTACCATCCGATCGGCTGCTCATTCAGATTGATGTACACCTGCTTGGTTTCAAGATATTCTTCAATTCCCCACGGCCCGAGTTCGCGGCCGAAGCCGGATTGCTTGTAGCCGCCCCAGGGCGCTTCTACATAAGTCGGTTGCATGTGATTGACCCAGACGACGCCGGCGCGCAGGGCTTTCACCGCACGCAGGGCTTTGAAGATATCGCGCGTCCACACCGCGGCGGCGAGGCCGTAGGGCGAGTCGTTTGCAATCTTGAGCGCGGCTTTTTCATCCTCGAACGGAATGACGGCCGCTACCGGCCCGAAAATTTCTTCCCGCGCTATGCGGGCGGAATTATCGACGTCATAGAAGATCGTCGGTTGCACATAGTAGCCTTTAGCAATCTTTTCCGGACGCGATCCGCCGGAGGCGAGTTTGGCTTCTTTCTTGCCGATGGCGAGATATTCGCTGACTCGATCATATTGTTCCTTGCTAACGAGTGGGCCCATCTTGGTTTCGCGATCGAGCGGAGGGCCCAGCTTGATCTTCTTCGCCTTTTCCATCATCGCCTCCACGAAACTTTTGTAAATCGACTTCTCAACGAGAATACGGCTGCCCGCCGAGCAAACCTCCCCCTGATTGATGAAGACCCCGAACAGTGCGCCGTCTATGGCGGCTTCGAAATCAGCATCGGCGAAGAAGATATTGGGCGACTTGCCACCAAGTTCAAGAGTGACGCGCTTCACGGTGTCTGCGGCCTGTTTCACGATGATCTTGCCCACGGCCGCGCTCCCGGTGAAGGCGATCTTGTTGACGTCAGGATGCTGAACGATGGGAGCGCCGCAGCCTTCGCCGAAGCCAGTAACGATGTTGACGACTCCCGGCGGAAGTCCGCAATCGGCAAAGTATTTGGCGAATTCCAGTGCAGTCAGGGGAGTTTGTTCGGCGGGCTTGAGCACGCAGGTGCATCCGGCAGCAATGGCGGGAGCCAACTTCCATGCGGCCATGAGCAGCGGGTAGTTCCAAGGAATGATTTGTCCGGCCACACCGACCGGTTCTTTTAATGAGAGTGACATTGCGTTGTCGGGCACGGGATTGACGTAACCGACGACTTTGGTGGCGAGGCCTCCGTAATATTCGAAGCAGGTAGCGGTGTCGTTGATATCGAATTCCGCTTCGACGATCGGCTTGCCGGTGTTGCGGCATTCGAGTTCGGCGAGAGGGGCGGAGTTGGCGCGGATCTGTTCAGAGAGCCGAAAGAGAATGCGGCCGCGTTCCTGTGCCGTTGAGTTTGACCAAGGGCCGTTTTCGAATGCAGCTTTGGCGGCCGCGACAGCTTTGTTCACCTCGTCAGGTCCGCAGTCGGGGACCTGGGCGATGACTTCCTCAGTGGAGGGATCGTAGACTGGGAAACTTTTACCCGATTTGTTATTGACCCATTCGCCGTTGATGAAGATCTGATACGTTTTCACGTCGCTTGTGACTCCGGCGGGCATTGTGTCCTCCCGGGGCTAAAGCCCCTGTCCCTCTAGCGCGCCCTCTTCGGCACGGCGCGAAGCGGTGTCCTGATACGGGTCCCACTCAGCGGCTAAAGCCGTTCGATTTGGCACGTTATTGCAGCACCGAAACGCTGCGCCGCCTAAAGGCGGTTAGAGTTCTGGCTGTTGCAGGGCGCGGCCTAAGCCGCGCCCTTTCAATTCTTTTCTGCGGCCGTAGACGAAAAAGAAAAAGGCGGCGAGGCCGACAAAGAACAACGTGCCGCCGAACATCCATAACTCATAGAGCCACAGGGACGTGATCTGCTGTGCCGGAAAAAACACCAGAGCAATGCCGAGTGTGGTGGTAAGCAATCCGCTGGCGCCGGCAAAAAACATAGTTGCTCGCCCGTACTGGCCGCGAGGTACAGATTCATTGACCGAGAACAGCAATAGCGCCGCGAACATGTAAACGAACGGGACGAGTTGCAAAACGACTGCCAAGGAAAGCAGCTTTTGAAACGTTTCCTGCACACCCGCGCCGGCAAAATTCAGCATCACAAGAGCTGCTGAGACGATTCCCTGAACGATCAGTGCGGCGTAAGGCGTTGCGTATCGCGGATGGATATTGCCCAGCCAGGACGGCATGTACGAATCGAGGCCGGCGACGAACGGAATGCGGGCGCAGCCACCCATCCAGGCAGACCCGATGCCAGCGATCGACAGGCTCAGCATCAAGGCAAAGGGCACGGTAATCCAGGCTACATTCACGCGCGCAGCCATATGATTGACAGCCTGCACAATTCCTTGAAGCACGTTTACGTCCTTGCCGATTGCGATGAGTATCGTCAACGTCGCGCCGACGTAGAGCGCGCCCGAGAGCACGCCACCCCATGCGACCGCGCCCGGAAGCGTGCGGGGTGGATCTTGAATTTCATCCCCCATGACTGAAGCGAGTTCGAGGCCTACCAGCCCGAAGCAAATGACGCCGAAAGAATTCAGAACGAATCGTGGATTTGCGGGAATTCTGAAATCGGAAGCGGTTATATTCGCTCCGAAACGGCTGCACATCACGATACCCAACCCGATCAAGACCGCAGCCGCCACAAAAGTTCCTATAGCTCCAACGTTATTGACCCATTTACCGACCCCAAGTCCAACAATGTTAAGGATGGTCAGCAAAGCCATCAATGCGAGCGAGGTTGTGAGCGCAAAAACCTTGTTGTCGGCGAGGCCGGTGTGGCTGGGTCCGAGCGCGAAAACTGAAACGCCGACGAAGTAAAGCATGACGGTCGGCACGTAGAGCATGTTGTTCGTCCAATAGCACCAGCCGGAGAGGAATCCGTGGAAGTCGCCGAAGACTTGCTGGGCCCAGAGATAAACCCCGCCTTCACCGGGGTAGCGATGCGAAAGTTCGATGACGGCGATGCCTTGCGGCCAGAAAAATAGAAGAAGAGAAATGATCCACAGCCAAATGGTGACCCCGCCATTGGCAGCGATCGACGGCACCACGTTTAAGTTGAAGACGGCAACGACAAATAGAAGCACGAGATCGCGGCGTCCGAGAGTGCGGATGAGGTGGGGCGCGGGTTGTGACGTCGTGGACAGTGGTCGATATCCAGCGGCTAGAACCGCGGTCTTCGTCTGATCTAGTTGCGGCGCTGAAGCTGTGCGCCGTCAGAATGCGTTGCTCAAGGGCTGAAAGCAGCTTCCGCATCGGGTTTCGCCCGATTCGGAATCACATCGTCATTTTATGTTCATTTAGGGGCGGACGAATGCATCCGCACCTCGGCGAGCTCAGTGCGCAACTTCAGCCGGCACGCGTTCGGTGCGCTCCTGCTGCGCTTTGGCAAGCGATGCAGCGATGTCGTCGAAAGCGGCCAGGTGTCTGTCGATGTCAGCGTCTGTGTGCTGCACAGAGATCGTCCATTGCTCGTCCCACCAGTAGGGCTGAGGCATAATGCCGCGATTGACCATGCCGAACCAGTAATGCCGCCAGAGATCGGTGTCGATGGTCGTCCAGTCGCGATAGTTGAGAATCTCCTTCGGATACAGCATCAGCGCACCATTGACGCCCGCATCCGCGACATAGGCTTGCAGGCCAACTCTCGCGATCGTTTTGCGGTATCCATCGGCCAGCTTCCTGCCCAGCTTGTCGACATGCAAGTAGTTGTCGCGCGTGAGGACCTCGCGGAATGTTGCGAGGCCGGCGGCCATGGAAACCGGGTTCGTATTGTAAGTGCCGCCGTGAAAGACCTTGTGTTGCGAGATTAGATCCATAACGGATTTGCTGGAACCGAAAGCGGCGAGCGGGAAGCCTCCGCCGATCGATTTGGCGAGGCAGACCATATCGGGTTTGACGTTGAAATACTCGCTGGCTCCGCCCCAACCAAGCTTCGCTCCGGTTTTTACTTCGTCGAAGATCAGCAACGCACCATTTCTCGTGGCCAGGTCGCGTAGGCCCTTGAGGAAGCCAGGCTGAGGTAGGCAGAGGCCAACGTTCATCAGAATGGGCTCGAGAATAATCGCAGCGATCTGGCCGGGATTTTCTTTGAAGCGGCGTTCCACGGTGTTCAGATCGTTAAAAGTCGCAACGGGCACATTGGCAATCGCGGATTTAGGAACTCCGAGCCCACCGCTCACAGAAATGGGGTCGTGAACATCGCCAAACTCCGGCGCATGTGGCTTCACGCTAACCAGAGCTGAGTCATGCAGGCCGTGGTAAGCGCCCTCGAACTTGATGATCTTGTCGCGGCCCGTGGCGGCGCGGGCGAGGCGGATAGCATGCATTGTGGCTTCAGTTCCGCTGTTGCCGAAGCGGCACATTTCAACTGGGAACCGCTGACAGATTTCTTCGGCCAGTTCCCATTCCATGTCGTGGGGCATGCCAAACATAGTTCCGGTGGAAAGGCGCTTTTCAACGGCTTTCATGACCGCGGGATGGCAATGCCCGGCCATCAGAGCGCCGAAGGTCAGATTGTGATCGATGTATTCATTGCCGTCGAGATCGCGGAACTTGCTGCCGCTGGCCTCTTTCACGAAGATGGGCCAGGGATCGTAATGACGGTAGTTGCTGGCTACGCCGAGAGGAATGCGCTTGAGATTTTTCTGGTGTGCTTCCGCCGATTTAGGCGTACGGCGCTGAAATGTTGCGAGCTCTTTCTGCAGATCGGGGTACATCAGATTGCTCCACATGACTCAGGCCGACGGCGCGGCCATTAGAATGCCGGGCCGAGATCGCCCGGAGTTGCAATACTTAAATCTTACACTCCCAGCGGCTAAAGCCGCGCATTCAAAACCATTCTCAAAACAACTCCGGTCAGAAATAGAACTTTAAAGCGAACTGCACCAGGCGCGGATCTTGCGCGTAGGTGATTTTTCCAAATTCAGTTGGGCCATCGGAGAAGTGCCCGTCCGGATTATAGAAATTCGTGTGATTGAAGATGTTGAACAGCTCGGCCCGGAACTGGAAGTACCTCTGCTCGCTGATCGAGATCTTCTTGTGAATGGCGAAATCCCAGTCCTGAAGGCCCGGGCCGCAACAGATGGTGCGCTGGGTCCCGTTGTTGAACTGACCGTCTGGCGGATCCTGAAAATCACTTGGATTGAAGTAGTATCCTGCGGTCGGGAGTCCAGCGTAGGTGTGCTTGGGATTTAATGTCTGGAAAGGTGCGACTAAGCTTGGCGCCTCGGTGCCGAGGAAGAAAATGCTGTCGATGAACTCAGTGTCATCTTCAGTGTCGAGACGGATGGGAAAACCAGTCTGGAACTGGGTGATGCCCGATACAGCCCAATCATCCGCGAGCTTGCCCATAAATCCGTTGTATCTGCGCACCGGCAGTTCCCATTCATAGCTGACTACAAAGCGCTGTTTCGAATTGAAAAGTGATAAGGCGCGGCTGGCGCGGAAGTTGTAAGGATCAAGAGTTTCTTCGAAAGTCGAGCCGTCGTCGATCGATTTGCTGAAAGTGTAAGATGCCTGGAATTGCAGGCCATGAGAGAAACGCTTCTCAAGCATCATTTCGAGTGCGTTGTAATTGGAATTGGCGATTGTGTCCTCCGCAAAGACGCTGGAGAAAATCGGTACACCGTCCGTTGGGCAACCGGTTCCGGCAGTAAATGCGGGCAACGTTGAGTTACAAGCTGGAGAGGAGTATTGGCGAAGTCCTACCAGATTGAGCGTCTGCCCGGTGCCGGTCACGATCGACCCATTGGGCATATGGAATCGGAACCCCGGTGGCAGCGTGACGCTCCACTGTGAATCTTCAAATGTAGGCTCGCAACTAAACTGGCTTCCGTACGATGTGACATCTGCGGCATTTATGCCGGCGATCGTATTGATATCTACACACGTCTGTGGATTCGACGGATTGATGTCGTGCGAGGCAAGCAGACGATGTCCCTGCGAACCGACGTACCCTATCTGGAACATCAGATTATTCGAGAGCTCTCGTTGTATGGTGAGGTTGTACTGCGCTGTGTATTGAGTACGCAGGTGAGGCTGGAATTCACCGTAAAGAAGAATCGGCCGGAACAATGAGAAGTCTACCGGCTGTCCGGGGGTAGGCGTCAGAACGCCATTGAACGGATTCGGACTCGTGTAGTTACCCTGATTCACAAACGGAGTGTTGAAAAAGACATTGGACAGGGCCGAGCTGCCTCCAAATGGTGGTTCGGCTCCGAATTGCGCCATCACCAGTTCCTCGATCGGGTTGTAAAACAGCCCCCAGCCCGCGCGAACGCTGGTCTTGCCCGAGTTGCCGGGGCTCCAGGCAATTCCGATGCGCGGAGCAAAGGCGTGGTAGTAGGTGCTGGTCATGCCCGCGGGAATGCCGGGGTCGCCCGGAACGACCAAGCCAGTGGGTTGTACTCCGGCATTAGCACAACTCGGACTGGTGACTAGAAGTTCGCTTTGTCCCAAAGCGGACAATGAGCATGGATAAACGGTGGAATTCTGACCTGGGCGGAAGGTTTCGACGTGGCCCGCAATGTCCGTTGGCGGAGTATCAAGCTCCCAGCGAAGCCCATAATTGAGAGTCAGGTTTGGTTTGATTTTCCAGCTATCCTGGGCAAAGGGATATAGCGATGTGCCGCGCACATCCTCGCGTTGACCCGATCCCTGAACATAGCTGTCGGCCAACCCGAGCATGAATTCCGCGTAGTTGTCATTGTCGGCGGGAATAATCGCATTCGGACCGATGTTGCTGAATCCGTATTCGCCGTTCACGTCGAAGTAGTAATACTGATCGAATCGTTGCCGGCGAACATCGAGGCCAAACTTGAAAGTATGTGTCTTTTTCACCCAGGTCAGACTGTCAGACCATTGGAAGCTGTTGCCCACCTGGGGGAGAAATCCCTCGTAATTATTGCCGAAGCTGGCTCCTCCACCGATGCTCACGAATGGAACTCCTGTCAGGTTGGAGGGCAGACCGGGGGTAATTCCCGCACGAGTGGCAGGAATTCCGGCACTCACCAGATTAGCGTTTATTACTCCGTTGACAGCGGTGGAGTCGGACAAGCCCGTGAAGCAGAACGGGGCCGCGGCTCCCGTACACGAAGAAGTCACCGCATTCGTAGTTTGCGGCTGCAGAAAACCTAGCTGGCCTTCACGCATGTAAGTGAAGTGCGCTTCATTTACCAGCGCGTTGTTGATCGTCCAGGTATGGGTTAAGTTCCATTGCTGAAAACGGTTATTGTTGATATTGCCGAATCCGGGGACGTTGGCTCCGGCCTGTTCGAATTGATCGAAGGGCTGGATCTGACGAAGGTCGTTGAAATAATAGTAAGCGGTGAAATTCTGGCGGTCATTGATGCGGTGGTCGAAACGGACGGTGAATTGGTCTTCATTGTCCGTGCTCACAGGAACCGTAACACTGGAATTGGGTATGTAACTCGCCATGAGATTGGCGGCCACAGGATCCTGGCAGGCAGAGGGGATTACCCCTGTAGGAAAAACTTCGCTCCAGGGAATGTAGGATGTGAGCGTCGTCGGATTCGTCTGCACGGGAAGGGATGCAACATTTGAAGCCTTCATACCCTCGGCTTGGAGAGCAGTGTCGCACGCACCCGTTCCACTGGGACGCCCATCGAGTACTTGTGCCACTAATGGCAAATTGTAAATTCCCTCGTAGGGGTTACTGGTATTCACAAACGTGCCAAAATTGCCGTTTCTTTGCGCGTCACTCGGCACATTTACCAATTGGCTGGTAATACCTTGGCGTATGCGGCGTCCTTCGTACGACACGAAGAAAAAGCTGCGGTCTTTCTTAACAGGACCGCCAAGGGTGCCCCCGTACTGGTTTTGATTCCACTGCGGACGCCCCGCCAGGTCGAAGTAATTCTTCGCGTCAAGCACAGTGTTGCGGAAGTATTCGTAAACATCGCCGTGGATACTGTTGCTGCCGGATTTGGTGATGACGTTCACGACTGACCCAGAGTTGCGTCCATATTCGGCGTCAAACGTATTGGTAATGACGCGGAATTCTTCGACGCTGTCTGGCGTCGGTTGTACCGTGGGTAGATTCACAAACTGATCATTGGCATCGCCACCATTGACGCTGAAGTTGTTGGCGCGGGTACGACCACCATTCACGGATACAGACCCGGTATCCTGTGACCCATAGAATAAGCTGCCATTTCCGTTACCCAGCTGTGCCTGGACACCGGGTTGGAGTTGCAGGAACTGGTAGGTGTCGCGTGAATTGAGCGGCAGTTCATTGATCGAGCGGTCGTTGATGACGGCGCCGAGCTGCGTGCTGGTGGTATCCACTTGCGGGGCTTCTGAGGTAACTTCCACCGTCTCCTGCGAAGCGCCAACCTGTAGCGTTGAGTTCAGAGTTACAACCTGGTTGACGTCCACAGTTATGTTTTTCTGGATATTCTTCTTGAATCCAGTCAATTCAAATTCGACGCTGTAGGTGCCGGGGGCGACTTCGACGAAGCTGTAGTCGCCACTGTCGCCGGTGAGCGTATCGCGCATGATGCCAGTGGCTTGGTTGGTGAGCGTGACTTTGGCATGAGAGAGAACCGCCCCCGTCGGGTCGGCTACGCGGCCCACGATACGGCCGGTGGCCCCCTGGGCGATGAGCAGGCATGGCGCTACGAGAAGCAGACTGGCGGCGAAATAGACGGCGGTCCAGCGGGAGCGGAGAGACGGCATGGAACCTCCAACTTTTTCCGGCAAAGCAAATTTTGGCTGAAACGACAGCTCTGACGACGAACGCTTGTGTACAGCCACAACCTTGCTATAATCCCGCAAGGTTAGAGAAGGCGCAGGGGAACTGTCAAGGAGAAAAACGCGGTTTCGCTGCTTGAGTCTTCGACCGCTGGCAGCTGAATGAATTCCACATCAGATGCATATTTGAAGATTGGCGATGTGGCGCGACAGGTGGGGGTGTCTGCATCGCTGATCCGCTCTTGGGAGAGTTTGGGGCTGACGCGGCCCCATCGCACCGAGAGCAAATACCGGCTCTACACGGCGGACGATGTAAAGTTGCTGAAGCGCGCGCGCTTCCTGCGCAAAGTACGGGGATTGAATGCGGCAGCGATCGTCGATTTGCTGCGGCGCGAAGGGCGGGTCGGTCTAGGGACGGATGGAAGCGGGGGCGCGGTCGGATCTCACTTGCGAAAGCTGCGATCCAGGCGGAAACTCTCGCTGGCGCAAGTGGCGCGGGCGGTGGGAGTGTCCGTGGGATTCCTCAGCGCTCTGGAGCGCTCCCGGATGAGCGGATCAGTGGGCACACTGCGCAAGCTGGCGCGCTTTTACAAGACCAATATCCTCGATTTTTTCGACGCCACGGGTACGAACAGCCGGCGAGTGCGTCCAGAGCAGAGAAAAGTTCTCGAAGCCGGTCCGGGCGTGCGCATGGAGCTGCTGGCGTGGGGAAACACGGTGATGGAACCACACTTGTTTCGCATCGCGCCCAAGGCGGGGAGCGGCGAGCGTTACGCGCACGCAGGCGAAGAATTTCTTTACGTGCTTCGCGGGGAGCTGGCGATCACGCTACACAAAGAGCAATACCGGTTGAGGGCGGGAGACAGCTTTTATTTTGAAAGTGCTACGCCGCATCTGTGGAGGAATCCCGGCCGCACAGAAACCTGGGTGCTGTGGGTGAATACCCCGCCGACGTTTTAATGGGTTCCGGACTTTGGGTGTCCGGCTTCGGCTCTGTAAGGAGGAAAAATGAAGATTGGGCGCGCTGCGGTACTGCTTTACCTGGCTGCAGGAATACTCCTTGCCGGTTCATGCACCAAAAAAACAACTACGTTGAATCTCCTGGTGTGGGAGGGTTACGCCGATCCCTCTTTCGTGAAAACCTTTGAAGATCAGCATCACTGCAAGATTTCGGCCTCTTACATGGGGTCGAGCGATGAACTGGTGGCCAAACTACGCGGCGGAAGTGCAGGGAATTACGATGTGATCTCGCCCTCCAGCGATGTAGCAACCTCGATCGCCACAGCCGGGCTGGCAATGCCGCTCGAGTTGTCCAAGATTCCCAGCTACGCGCAACTTTCTCCCCAGCTCACATCCCTGCCTCTAGTGCATGTGCACGGGCAGGTGTTTGGCGTGCCGTTCATGTGGGGCCCGGATCCTCTACTCTATGACAATACGGTTTTTGCGCAACCGCCGGATAGCTGGAGCGTGCTGTGGGACCCGAAATATCGCGGAAAAATTTCCGTGTGGGACGATTTGTCGACCGTTTACATGGCGGCTCAGGTGCTGGGATTCGATAAGCCTGATCCCTCTCAGCTTTACAACCTGACCGACGAGCAGCTTGACGCAGTCAAGAAGAAACTGCTGGAGTTGAAACCCAATATCCGCAAGATGTGGTCGACGGGCGGGGAACTCACGAATCTTTTTCAAAATCATGAAGTGGTGCTGGCGATGGGGTGGCCACTGATGACCAATCAGCTGCGGAAAATTAGTTTTCCAATCGGCGAGACAATTCCCAAAGAAAATACGACGGGATGGATCGACCATTTGATGATCACGTCAGGAAGCGAGAACCAAGACCTGGCGTATCAGTTTTTGGAATTCATGATTTCCGCGCAGACGCAAAAGAGAGTGACGGATGTAACTGGGTACACGCCGGCGAATCCGCAGGCCGCGCAGTTCCTGACGCCAGAGCAGGTGAAGAACCTGCACCTCGATGACGTGGACGATTATCAGAAGCGGCTTTACTTCTGGCAGAACGTACCACGGCGGGCGAAATACAACGAAATCTGGAATGAGGTGAAAGCCGCGCAGTAGGAACCGGCCGCAGCAGTTGGGAGATTGGTTTTGATTCAGGAGCGATATTCGCGATCGATGACCACTTCTAAAATTTCGGTAGTTTCGACGGACAACAGCACCTCCCGCACGACCCTCCTCAGCATTCGCAACGTTGCCAAACATTTTGGAAAGAATGTGGTGTTGCGCGACATCTCCTTGGGGGTTGCCGAAGGAGAATTTCTCACCATTCTGGGCGAGAGCGGATCGGGGAAGACGACGCTGCTGAGAATCGTAGCTGGCTTCGAAACTGCGAGCTCGGGCGAAGTGTGGATGGGCGGGGAGCGGCTTGATCGTCAACCTCCTTACCGGCGGCGTGTGAACACTGTCTTTCAGCATTACGCCTTATTTCCACACTTCACGGTCGAGCAGAACGTCGGTTATGGATTGCGTGTGGCCAAGCGGCCTCAGTCGGAGATTGCTTCGCGCGTGGGGGAGGCGCTTGAAAGAGTGAAAATGTCGGGGTTCGCGAAATCGAAGCCCGGCAAGATCAGCGGCGGGCAGCAGCAGCGCGTGGCGCTGGCGCGGGCGCTGATAAATCGACCGCGCCTGCTGTTGCTCGATGAGCCGCTCTCCGCACTGGATGCGAACCTGCGCCGGCAGATGCAAGTGGAGTTGAAGTCGCTGCAACGCGA
>JASHQM010000177.1 GCA_030039165.1 Candidatus Sulfotelmatobacter sp.
GGAATGCCCGAGGGTCCGATCAAAGCCGACGCTCCCGGCATTGTGCTGCCCAACCGCGAAAAGATGAAGACCGAGATGGAGGCGATGATTTATCACTTCAAGATCGTCACCGAAGGTTTCGCGGTCCCGCCCGGCGAAGTCTATCAGGCGGTCGAATCGCCGCGCGGCGAGATGGCGTATTACGTAGTAAGTGATGGAACGGCTAAACCATATCGCGTACATATGCGCGCGGCGTGCCTGGCCAATCTGCAGACGCTGCCGAAAATGTGTGAAGGAAGACTGATTGCAGATGTGGTAGCAGCGATCGGATCGATCGACATCGTCTTAGGAGAGATAGATCGGTGATTAATTCCGCAAGGGACTATTGATGGAGAGGAGTTGGCAATGGCTAAAACGTTCAAGATGAAGCCCAAAAAGGGCCGAAGCAAGATCAACTCGATCCACATTGGACCTGTTTGGACCGTCATTACATTGAGGATCAAAACCAAACTGCTTAACCGCCGAACGAAAAAAGTCCTCGGGCTTTAGCCAAACAGGCAAATGAAATTTTCTGACCAGTTCGAAGCTCGCTTCGCGGAAATGCTTCCTCATTATCCGACGAAACGTTCTGCACTCGTGCCGACCTTGCTCTACGCGCAGGACGAAGTCGGATTCTTATCGGACGAGGTCATCGCCGAACTGGCGCAGCGGCTCGAGCTGACCGAACTGGAAGTGCGCAACGTGATCAGCTACTACTCCATGCTGACCACCAGGCCGCGCGGCAAGTACAACGTGCAGGTTTGCACCAATATTAGTTGCCTGGTGCGCGGCGGAGAAGACATTCTGCATCATTGCCAGAAGAAACTCGGCATCGGGAATAAAGGTACGACCGCGGATGGCATGTTCACTCTCGAAGAAGTCGAGTGTATCGGAGCGTGCAGTTGGGCGCCCGCCGCGCAGGTGAACTACGACTATCACGAGAACCTGACGGCCGAGAAGATGGAAGAGATTTTGGAGAAATACAAGTCGATTTAGCGATTGTGCGATCGGGTGATCGGGCGGTTGACCGCCGTCATCGAGGTTCTCCAATCGCACAATCACTCAATCGCAAAATCGCTCAATGGCTTACTTGGTTTCCCATCCCGACGAAGTAAAGATCGTCTCCAAGCGATTCGGGCAGAGTGCGGCCAATCTTGACCGCTATCTTGAACTCGATGGCTACAATGCCGTGCAAAAGGCGCTCGCCATGGAACCGGACGCCATTATTGACGAAGTGAAGAACTCCGGCCTGCGCGGGCGCGGCGGAGCCGGATTTTCTGCCGGAATGAAATGGTCGTTCGTGCCCAAGCAATCGGCAAAACCGAAGTATGTTCTCTGCAACGGGGATGAGAGCGAGCCCGGGACATGCAAAGACCGATTGATCTTTGAGCACGACCCGCATTCGGTAATCGAAGGCGTCATCATCGCCGGCCTCGCGGTGGGCTCGCGTACAGGCTACATCTACATTCGAGGCGAGTATCGTTATCTTTCCGTAATCATGCAGAAGGCGATCCGAGACGCTTACTCTCGCGGATTCCTGGGAAAGAATATTTTTGGCAGTGGGCGCGACTTCGACATCTACTGGCACGGCGGCGCAGGAGCATATGAAGTGGGTGAAGAGTCTGCGCTGATGGAGTCGCTCGAAGGCAAGCGCGGCATTCCCCGCATTCGACCTCCGTTTCCCGCGGTCGTTGGATTGTGGGGCGGTCCCACCGTCATTAATAACGCCGAAACTCTGGCGAGCGTTCCTCACATCATTCTTGGCGGTGCAGACTGGTACGCCAAACTCGGCCCTCCCAAAAACGGCGGCACGCGCCTGTTCTGTCTAAGTGGCAATGTCGAGAAGCCCGGCGTTTACGAGCTGCCTATGGGTTACAACCTGAAGAAGATGATCTATGACGTGGGCGGCGGAATTCCCAATGGACGCAGTCTGAAAGCGGTTGTCCCTGGCGGATCGTCCACGCCCTGCCTGACAGCCGACGAGATCGACATCAGCATGGATTTCGACTCGGTGGCGAAAGCGGGTTCAATGCTCGGCTCCGGCGGTGTGGTCGTGCTCGATGACGCGCAGTGCATCGTGAAATTTGCCCTGCGCACCATGCAGTTCTATCAGCATGAAAGCTGCGGGTGGTGCATCCCCTGCCGCGAGGGTACCGATTGGCTGAAGAAAACTCTGGTGCGCTTGCATTCAGGCGGCGGATTGAAAAAGGATATCGACAACATGCAGTACCTGTCGGAGAACATGTTGGGGCGCACGTTTTGCCCGCTCGGAGATGCCGCTGCCATGCCCACGATAGCATTCGTGAAAAAGTTCAGAAAGGAATTTGAAGACCACCTCGAAGGCAGGCCGTGCCCTTACGAAAAACAGGGCGTGGTCGAGCAGTTGCCAGTCCTTGCTCATTAGATTCCAATGCCAGACGTAAACCTCACAGTCGACGGCAAAAAGATCACGGCGCCAGCCGGAACGCTTCTCATCGAGGCTTGCAAAGCCGTCGGCGTCGAAGTGCCTTCTTTCTGTTATTACCCGAACTTTTCTCTTCAGGGCGCATGCAGGATGTGCCTGGTTAAGATCGAGAAGATGCCCAAGCTGCAGACGGCATGCACCACTGTGATCAGCGAAGGCATGATCGTCACTACCGATAGTCCCGAGATTAAGCAGGCACGCAAGTCGATGCTGGAACTTCTGCTCGGCAATCATCCTCTTGACTGTCCGGTCTGCGACGCGGGCGGCGAGTGTGAATTACAGGACATGACCTTCAGCTACGGCGCGGCCGAGTCGAAGTTTATGGAGGCCAAGAATCACCGGGATGAGCAGCAGTGGTCGCCGGTCGTCTTCTTCGATCGTCCGCGCTGCATTCTTTGCTATCGCTGCGTGCGCGTTTGCGGTGAAGGCATGGACGTATGGGCGCTCGGCGTGCAAAACCGCGGCGTCAGTTCCATCATCGCTCCTAACAAAGAAGATCATCTCGAATGCGAAGAGTGTGGCATGTGCATCGACATCTGCCCCGTGGGCGCGCTCACCTCCGGCGCCTATCGTTACAAGACGCGTCCCTGGGAAATGAAGCACGTGGGCACGATCTGCACGCACTGCAGCGACGGATGCAAAACAACCCTGGGAGTGCGCCGCGCCGATGCCGGCATGGAAATTGTGCGCGGAGACAATCGCGACAAGAGCGGCACGAACGGCGATTTTCTATGCATCAAGGGGCGCTACGCTTTCGATTTCGCCAATCATGAAGATCGGTTGACGCAACCGTTGATTCGCAAGAACGGCAGGCTCACTCCTGCGACGTGGGCCGAGGCTGTCGCCTTGGTGGGAAGGAAGTTTGCCGAAATCCGCGACCGTAACAGAGGAGACGCGATCGGGGTGGTTGGCTCCACGCGCACCACGAACGAAGAAGCTTATCTGCTCTCCAGGTTTGCCCGCACCGTCCTCAAAACGAACAATGTCGATCATCACCGCACCGCCGATTTTCCTGCCTTTGCCGCTGCACTGCGCGGCAAGCCTGGCATGACTGCCAGTATGGCCGAGGTCTTCACTGCTCCCGCAATTCTTCTGATCGGCAATGACCCGACTGAGCAGCATCCGCTGCTCACCTGGCAGATTCGCAACAATGTGCGCTTGCACCAATCTCGCCTTTACGTAGTGAACTCAAGGCCGATCAAGCTGCGGCGGCAGGCGACAAAGTTCATGCAGATTGCTCCCGGCGCGGAATCGCAGGTTGCCGAATTTCTTGCCGGTTCCGGCGACCCGGCAAATCAATTAATTTCATCCTCGGCGGACAAAAGCGCCTGGACGTCGCTTCGCGAAAAGCTGCGCACCGAACAGAATCTGATCATCATCTTCGGATCAGAAATTAGCGGCAGCGCGGTTAGTAACATCGTTCGGTTTGGCTCTGCGATTTCCGGGACGAAATTTGTGTGCCTCGGCGATTACGCGAACTCCCGTGGCGCGGCCGACATGGGGTTATATCCCGATCTCTTGCCCGGATATCATCCCATCACCGGCAACACAGAATTCCATCGGGAGTGGGGCGAGATTCCGCCAACCACCGGCCTCGATCTCCCGGCCATGGTTGCTGCCGCAAGAGCCGGCAACCTGAAGGCTCTCTATGTGGTCGGTTCAAACCCCATCGGCCGCATGAACATCGACCCTTTCGCTTTTTCCAACGCGTTCGTAGTTGTGCAGGATATGTTTCTGACGGAAACCGCTGTCACCGCCGACGTTGTCTTGCCGGCCGCCAACGCCTACGAGAAGTCCGGTACACTTACCAACACGTGCGGCGACCTGCAACTGGTCAAAAAGGCCGGCGACCTTACCGGCGTGAAGACGGATTTTGAAATCATCGTCCGCATCGCGGAAGCAATGGGCTTTGACATCCACAAGTTGGTTCCCTTTGGCGGCGGCACGCGAGCCGACATGGGACAGTCGCGCGGGGCAGAATCGGGCGAGGCCGACCGTCACGCCGTCTGGCTCGAGGCTCGCGGTCTGGAGCCAAAGCTCAGTCCCTTCGACTCGATGGCGATTTTCGACGAAATCCAACGGCTCGTGCGAAGTTACGATGTCTCACGGATGAATTTGCTGGCAGGTAACAGCCAGCACACATCGCTCGAGCATGCCGGTCCGGGAGCGGCACACAAGCCGGAGTCGATTGTTCCGGCAAAAGACACGCTTTTCACCTCTGGAACGCTGGGGCGTTATTCGCGCGCACTCCAGTCGGTGATTGAGAGCCACGAAGCTAAGCACTCAGAAGTTGCGGCCGACTGAGGAATTTTTGTCATTGTGTAACCGGGTAATTTGAAGCTCGCAATCTGTCGTCATTTGCTTCTTACAAAATTACCCCAATTACACAATTACCCAATCAAAGGAACCGGGTTGCCAATTTCCGTATTCATCGTCGCTTCAGTGGTCAAATCAGTCATTGTGCTGCTGGCACTGCTGACGGCGGTGGCATACACCGTCTGGCTGGAGCGCAAGGTGGTGGGGCATATCCAGAATCGCTGGGGGCCATCACGGGTCGGGCCATTTGGCCTGCTCCAGCCGCTTGCCGACGGCCTAAAGTTTATTTTCAAAGAAGATCTCATTGAGCCGCATGTATACAAGCCGCTGTTTATTGCGGCCCCGATGATCGCGCTGATCTTCGCCCTGACCTCGATCTCGGTCATCCCTTTTGGAAACTCCATCACAGTTGACGGATACAGCATCCCCCTCCAAGTCACCGACGTCAACATCGGCCTGCTGTTGATTCTCGGCGTCACTTCGATGGGTGTGTATGGCGTAGCACTGGCCGGCTGGTCCTCGAACAATAAATATTCCCTTCTCGGCGGGCTTCGCGCCAGCGCGCAGATGGTCAGCTATGAAATTGCCCTGGGACTTTCCCTGATTGGCGTTCTCATCCAGTCGGGCAGCTTCAGCTTGCGCTCGATTGTCGATGCCCAGGGTGGACATTTCTGGGGATTCATTCCGCGCTGGAATGTTTTCCATGGCCAGATCATTGCCTTCTTTATTTATTTGATGGCCGCTTATGCAGAAACCAACCGCATTCCCTTTGACCTGCCCGAAGCAGAAGGCGAATTGGGGGCTGGATATCACACTGAGTACAGCTCAATGAAGTTCGCCATGTTCTTTATGGCGGAGTACGCCAACATGATTACAGTTGGCTGCCTGGCCACACTTCTGTTCTTCGGCGGATGGCACGGTCCATTGTTTGGCCCTGCCTGGATGCAGGCGATTCTGCCCGTATTGTGGTTTGGCGCAAAAGTGTTCTGTTTTCTTTTTCTCTATATATGGGTGCGTGGCACGCTGCCGCGCTTCCGCTACGATCAACTGATGTCGTTCGGCTGGAAGTTTCTATTGCCGCTGGCTATTGCGAACTTGATTGGAACGGCGATTGTCGCAGTGACTTGGTAGCGAACCGGCCGCGTTCCGTTCTCAGTCGAAGTCCAGGCCTGGCCGCCGATTTGCTTTCGCCGAAGATGGGTTTTGTTTATGCATCTAATACTTTTCCTGATTTTCGCAGCGGTCTGCGTGGCAGGCGCTGTCAACCTGCTGGCGCAACGGCATCCCATCAATAGTGCATTGTCGCTAATTGCGGTGATGGCCGCGCTTGCCGGCGAGTATTTGCTGCTGGGCGCGGAATTCGTAGCCGCCGTTCAGGTAATCGTCTATGCCGGGGCGATCATGGTGCTCTTTGTCTTCGTCATCATGCTTCTGAATGCAGGAGTAGAAGAGCAGACGAAGGGCAGTCGCGTCGCCGTTCTTTTTGGCGTTCCTGGAGTGCTTACGGGAGCGGTTCTCACTGCGTGGGTTCTCCTGCGCCATTCAGGTACAGAGGCTGTCGCACTCGGTGCTCTGCCGGGCCATCCCATCGAAATCGCACATCTTCTTTTTCACGATTTCCTGTTGCCCTTCGAGGTAACTTCAGTGCTGATCCTGATCGCCATCATGGGGGCAGTGGTTCTGGCCGGCAAACCCGAGGCAGAAGAAAGGAAGGCAGGCTGATGTTTGGCGCCTACGTACCGCTCTCCTACTATCTGCTGCTCAGCGCGATTCTGTTCGCCTGCGGCGTCGTGGGCTTTCTCATCAAACGCAACATCATCACCATTTTTATGTCGATCGAGTTGATGCTCAACGGCGTCAACCTTTCGTTTGTCGCCTTCGCCGCGCACTGGCACGCGCTGGCTGGGCAGGTTTTCGTCTTCTTTGTCATGGTTGTGGCCGCGGCGGAAACAGCCGTCGGCCTTGCCATCATCATCGCTGTCTACCGCACGCGCGAAACTTTGAATGTGGATCAGGTCAACCTGCTCAAGCTATGAATCCGAATTTGAATCTCTGGCTGATCCCGATCCTGCCGCTCGCCGGCGCGGCGATTAACGGCTTCTTCGGCAAGAAGTCGTCGCGCCAGGCGGTGACCACAGTCGCGCTTTTCTTCTGCGGCGCGGCTTTCGCTTGGGCGCTGTTGGTCGCGGCTCGTTTTTCGTCATTGACCCTTCCCTATCAGGAGTATTTCGCGCACTGGATTCGCGCTGGCGCTTTCTCCGTCGATTTCACTTTCTATCTCGATCAGCTTTCTCTTGTCATGGTGCTGGTAGTCACGGGAGTCGGATTTCTCATTCATATCTACTCCGTCGGCTACATTTGGGATGACCCCGGCTACTACCGTTTTTTCAGCTATCTGAACCTGTTCATGTTTTTCATGCTGACCCTGGTGCTGGCCGGAAATTATCTGCAAATGTTCATCGGCTGGGAAGGAGTCGGTCTTGCGTCTTATCTGCTGATCGGTTTCTGGTTCACGAAAGACTCCGCGGCGTCGGCCGGTAAGAAAGCCTTCATCGTGAACCGGGTGGGCGACTTTGGCTTTCTTATCGCTCTGTTCCTGCTGATCGAACACTTCGGGTCTTTGGATTTCTCACAAGTCTTCTATGCCGTAAAACCCATGCCGGTGGAAACGGCCGGCGCCGGCCTGCTTACGGCCATCGCCATTCTGCTCATGGTGGGCGCGTGTGGCAAGTCGGCGCAGATTCCGCTTTACGTCTGGCTTCCCGATGCCATGGAAGGCCCCACCCCAGTTTCTGCTCTCATCCATGCGGCCACCATGGTCACTGCCGGCGTTTACATGGTGGCCCGTTCGCACGCCGTTTTCGACCGCGCTCCCATCGCCATGACGGTTGTGGCCATCATCGGAACCCTGACCGCATTTTTCGCCGCCACCATCGGCATTGCGCAAACGGATATCAAGAAAGTTCTTGCCTACTCGACGATTTCGCAGCTCGGCTATATGTTCATGGCTTGCGGTGTGGGCGCATTTTCCGCGGGCATTTTCCACCTGATGACTCATGCCTTCTTCAAGGGCCTGCTATTCCTCGCCGCCGGCTCCGTGATTCACGCCATCGGCGGCGAACAAGATATGCGCAACATGGGCGGCCTCAGATCTTATATTCCATGGACGTTTCTGACCATGGGAATTGCCACTCTGGCCATCGCGGGCATCCCGCCCTTTGCCGGATTCTGGAGCAAAGACGAAATTTTGTGGAAGGCCTACCAGGTGAGCGCCGTCTACTGGGCCGTTGGCGCGATCACCGCATTTCTCACTTCCTTCTATATGTTTCGCCTGCTCTACATGACGTTCTTCGGTGACTACCGTGGCGCTTCGACAGAGGCGCACGGCCAACACGCTCACGCACAAGATTCTCACGCATCGCCGCACGAAAGCCCGATGGTGATGCTCGTTCCGCTGATCATTCTGGCCTTTCTTTCGCTGGTCGGTGGCCTGATCGGCATCGGCCATCGTTTTGAGAATTTTCTCGCGCCTGTATTGGGCTCCGCCGAAGCGGCCGAAGCCGCCAGTCATTCGACTGAACTGTTGCTCATGGCCGTTTCCGTCGCTCTCGCTCTATTCGGCTGGTGGCTGGCCTACATGCTTTACTGCCGGCGTCCAGAGCTTCCGCAACGAATCGCGGACGCTCTCGGCAATGTGTATCAGACGGTTGTGCACAAGTATTACATCGACGAGCTCTACGCCGCGGTGTTCGTAAAACCTCTGATCGATGGATCCACGCGAATCTTGTGGCAGGACGTGGACCGCAAAATCATTGATGCGGCGGTCAACGACGCTGGCGACGGAGCTGAGCACGTTTCCGATGAACTGCGCCACATGCAGTCCGGCAACATACGCTCCTACGCGGCGTGGATCGCCGCCGGCGGTGCTGCCGTGATCGCGTTCATGATCTGGATGGGAGTGCGCCGATGAACACGGACAATCTCAGCCCCATCATCCTCACCCTTGTCACATTTGCGCCTTTCATCGGCGCATTGCTGCTGATTCTCGTGCCTCGCGCCCGCGATGTCAGAATTCTCGCGCTCGTCTTTTCGCTGTTGACCTTCGTGCTTTCGCTGCATCTGCCGGTCTACTTCCACCGCGAGCATACGGAATTCAGATTCGAGATTAACCGGCCGTGGATTTCCACGCCCAACATTCATTACCACATGGGAATTGATGGCTTCTCCATGTGGCTGGTGGTATTGACAACGTTCCTCACGCCGCTCTGCGTGCTCATCTCCTGGCACTCGGTTCGCGAGCGCGTGAAAGAGTTTTTCATTCTTCTCCTGATCCTGGAAACCGCGCTGATCGGCGTTTTCACTTCGCTCGACCTCTTCCTCTTCTATTTCTTCTGGGAAGCCACGCTGATTCCCATGGCCTTGCTGATCGGTATGTTCGGGCATGAGCGCAAGGTCTACGCTGCGGTTAAATTCTTCATGTACACCATGATCGCTTCCATGTTCATGCTGGCGGCGATTCTGTGGCTCTATGCGCACACCGGAACGTTTGACTTTGTTGCCATTCGCGATCAGATTGCCCGTGGCGCTGCGCCAAGCTTCCCAGCCGCTGCACCATGGTTGTTTCTTGGATTTTTCATCGCCTTCGCCGTAAAGGTTCCCTTATTTCCCTTCCACACCTGGCTGCCGGACGCGCACGTCGAAGCTCCTACAGCCGGTTCCGTTCTGCTCGCAGCTGTTTTGCTCAAAATGGGCACTTACGGCATGTTGCGCTTCAATCTTGGATTATTCCCCCAGCAATCGCGTCAAAACGCCTGGTGGATCATAATTCTGGCGCTCATCGGCATTATCTATGGCGCGCTGGTTGCCATGGTGCAGCCGAATCTGAAGAAGCTGGTTGCATATTCTTCTGTCAGCCATCTCGGCTTCGTGGTGCTGGGAATTTTCAGCTTCACCCAGCTGGGGCTGGACGGCGCAATGTTCGTCATGCTCGCGCACGGGATTTCCACAGGCGCACTGTTTATGTTGGCCGGGGTCCTGCATGAACGGCGTCATACCTACGAGATTTCCGAGTTTGGAGGGCTGGCATCACCCATGCCGGTTTACGCTGCATCATTTCTTTTTATCGTGCTGGCATCGGCGGGCTTGCCTCTACTGAATGGATTCATCGGTGAATTTCTGGTGCTGAGTGGATCGTTCCAGGCCAAAGCGATTTATGGAATTCTTGCCGCCACCGGCGTGATCTGGAGCTCCATTTATTTGCTGTGGATGTATCAGCGCGTCTTTTTCGGCAAGGTTACGCACACCGTCAACAGTTCGCTGCCTGATCTTTCCGGCTTCGAACAAACCGCGGTGTGGCCCTGCGCAGTGGCCGCGCTGGTGATGGGCGTTGCGCCCATCATCTGGCTCGCCGCGATCGACCCCGCGGTTCAGGCCGCACTCGCACCGTTCGTTCATATCGCCAGCAGGATGGCCGGGCAATGACCGGAGCAGCCCCAATTCCGCATCTGTTCCCCGCCCTGCTGCAGGTCCTTCCCCAGAGCTCCGATTACATCCGCATCCTTCCAGAGATTGTACTGTCTCTCTTCGGCATTCTTATCATGCTGCTCGAGCCGCTGATTGACGAAAAGAAGACTGATGAAAAGAAAAACCAGAAGGTCCTGGGAGTAATTGCACTCGTCGGCGCGCTGGCCGCACTGTGCGCAACCTGGGTGATGTCCCAGTCTCCCGGACTCGCATTCTGGCAGATGGTGCAGATCGATGGCTTCAGCGTTTTTTTCCATGTGCTGATTATTGCGGTTGCTGCAGTCGTTATTCTGAGCTCATATGAGTACCTGGCCGTGCAGCGGATTCGCGCCGGCGAGTATTACGCGCTGATCCTTTTCGGTACGGTCGGCATGGCGCTGATGTCTTCGGCGGTCGAACTTGTTTTGATCTTCATCGCGCTCGAGATTTCCTCCATCTCTTCTTATGTGCTTGCCGGCTTCCGCCGCCGCGACGCCGCCAGTACGGAGTCTTCGCTGAAATACTTTTTACTCGGCTCATTCGCCACAGCGTTTTTCTTGTACGGCGTAGCTCTGATGTTCGGCGCCACCGGGGCGACCAACATCGGCCAGATCAGCCACATTCTGCAATCCGAGCCGGTCCCTCTGCTCGCTTATGTTGCCGTCGCGCTCATGTTTGTCGGCCTGGGGTTTAAAGTCGCCGCCGCTCCCTTTCACATCTGGACGCCAGATGTTTATGAGGGCGCGCCGGCGCCGATCGTCGGTCTGATGTCGACAGCGCCCAAAGCCGCGGCTTTCGCGGTTCTCTTGCGCGTCGTTTTCGTGATTGACGTGCACGCGCTGTTCTGGATTATTTGGGTTTCGGCCGCACTCTCAATGACGTTGGGCAACATCGGGGCGCTGGTGCAATCGAATGTGAAGCGCCTGCTGGCTTACTCTTCGATCGCTCACGCAGGATACCTGCTGGTGGCATTTGCCGCCGCTCCCGGCCTTGGCACTTCGGCGGCAATGTTTTATGCCGCTTCCTATGCAGCCATGAATGTGGGCGCTTTCGCCGTCGTCAGCCATTTTGCCAACGCCGGCGAACGCTACGTCTCCCTGGAAGATTACGAAGGCCTGGGCCGCAGCTCGCCGCTTCTGGCTGCGACGCTGACGATCTTTCTGCTTTCCCTCATCGGCATTCCCATCACCGGCGGCTTCTTCGCCAAGTTCTACGTATTCAGCGCCGCCATCAAAGCTAATCTGATCTGGCTCACGATTATTGCCGTCCTCAACAGCGGCATCGGAGCTTATTACTACCTGCGCATCATCGTAGTGATGTACATGCGCGAAGCGCGAAAAGCAGTGCCCGCCACTCCGGCGCCGCTTTCGCTGCGCCTGGCGCTCGCCGCGTGCATGGCCGTGACGCTTTACCTCGGGCTGTCTCCGAATCGCGTGTTGCAATATTCCCAGGGTTCGGCTGAGCAACTCGTGCAGAGAACTGGTGGCGAGACGCAAGCTCCGGCGCTCTCCCAACGTTAATTGCCTGGAACATAAACGTGTGTCCAAGCTTCAAGCTTCCGAGATCAGCGGGACAAACCTCACTCCCTCATGCACCGAAACCACCGGCTTGCCATCGGCGATTCGAATCAGATCCAACTGCTGCGAATCCAATCCACCCACCGGAATGATCATCCGCCCGCCTTCGTGCAGTTGAGCGAGCAAAGCGGAAGGCACCCGGGCCGCGGCCGCCGAAACCAGAATCCCGTCGAATGGAGCGGATTCAGACAATCCCTGTGTGCCGTCGCCGATGATGATTTGCGCGTTCTTGTAGCCAAGCCGGTGAATCGCTTCGCGAGCAACTTCGGCTAACGCCGCGTGGCGCTCGATGGAGAAGACTTGAGCAGCAAGCTCTGCCAGCAGGGCGGTAACATACCCCGATCCGGTTCCTATTTCAAGAACTTTGTCAGTCGGCTTGATTTGCAGCAACTCCAGCATCAGCCCAACCACGTAAGGCTGGGAAATCGTCTGTCCGCTGCCAATGGGTAGCGGACCATCTTCGTAAGCATTTTCGCGGTACGGCTCGGGAACGAACTCGTGCCTTGGAACGCGTTCCATGGCCGCGAGCACGCGCTCGTCGGAAATTCCGCGCGCACGAAGTTGCGATTCGACCATGGAGTGTCGGGCAGCGGCGGGATCGGGCATAAATCTGCGACTACTTCTTGCGACGGCGAACGAGCAGATCGAAGCTGACTACGCCGTTCTGGTCACGCGTGCCAACAGCAGAGATGTTGCGGTCAAAATAATACTCTCCCTGAATGATCTGTTGCGAGCTCTGCGACACATTCGTGGAATAAGTCAGCGACACGTGATTGGCGAATTCCTGCTGGATGGTGATCTGCGGCCCGTTGCTGATGGGGTTGGTTTCGGTAGTAAGCCCCTGCGGATCGATTTTGATGTTGCTGGCGCCGAACAGCCGTTGCCACCGGCTGGTAACGGTGGTATTCAGGGCTTCGTTCAGGATTTGCGCGCTGGCCTGATCCGAGAAAGCCGCCCCGCTCGATTGCTCTTGCAACTGCTCGGCCTCTCCGCTTGTGCGCCCCAGCGCCAGCAGAGCGATGATGTCGGATTTTGGCAAAGGCGGCTCGGAGCGGTAATTCAGATTCAGGCCGCGGTCCGGAGTACCTGTAAGCGTCACGTTGAGATCGTAATTGCGCACGCGCGTCGAGGCTTGCAGATTGAGTTGCGGCTCGATTGTCACAGGATTCGTAAACGTGATATCGCCGCGCTCCAGAGCGAAACGCGTACCATGAAAGGTCGCCTGGCCCTCGAGAACATCCACCCGGCCCAGTAGAGCGGGCTGTGCCACCGAACCCCGCACCCTCAGATCGGCGTCGCCTGAGAGCCGGGCGATTGCGGTGCGCATCTGCAACTCCGGCGCGGTCACCACGTGAATGTCGAGTTTGACATTACTCAACGGCGAATTGGCGGTGGTTATGCTGGTCAGTTGGCGGCTGCGTTCCAGGTACGCGCTGAAGTCGAAGCCCGGTGTCACAGCCATCTTGTTGATCCGAATATCGCCTGAAACCGTGGAAGCGGCGGGTGTTCCAATCCAGTGCAGCTGGGCATCTGCCGTGGAACTTACCCCTGGCGGATACCGCAACCGCACATCTTTGGCCGTGCCCGTAAGATTGAAATTAAGCTGGCGATTAAAGTATGTCGCATCGCCTTTCAGATCGACTGTGCCCCCGCCCGTGCGTGCGGCAAGCGTATCGATTTGAAGACGGTCGCGGGAGAACGTCACCGATCCGTTCAGTTCAGTCAGGCCGCTGGGCAGGCCGCTATAGGCTACCGCACCGTTGGTCAGTTGAAAGCTTCCTCGCGGCATCGGCTCGGCGAGGGTCCCACCGACTGCCACATGCAGGTCCACCTGCCCCCCCGAGGTAAAGTTTGTGTCGAAGGTGGAAAGCAGCTTCAGATCAAGGCTGCCGTCGGCAGTTAAGTCGAGAGCGTGGTCGCCACCAAGCTGCAGCGAACCGTGCACCATGAAATCGGTTCCCTCGCCCGTCAGGTGCAGTTGCTCGATCTGCAGGGCCTGATTCGCCACGGAAAATCGTATCTCTTCCTGCTGCTTCAGCTTTACGTTCTCGACGTTGAGCGAAAGCGCAGTCAGCGTGCCATTCACTCTCCAGTTCTCTGGCTGCAGTAGTAGCCCGCTCAGTTCCGCCGACCCCGTGACGGCGGAATGGTCTGTAAGCCGGCCACGCATATAGGAGCGCCACAGCGCATCCAGATCGAGTTGATTCATCTCGAATTTAAGATCGGCTGGATAGCCGTCTCTCAATCCGACTTTGCCCGCCACACTCAACGATCCACGCTGAAAATTGGAATTGCCCGTTACCTGCAGTTCGCCCCCTTCGGTCACCGCTTGCAGAACGAATTCTCCCTCGGGTTCCTGATCGAGCGTGAGATCTTCTATTCGCACATTGGCATTAATCGAAGGTGCATCCGCCGTGCCCGAAGCCTTCAGTACAAAGCCTGCCTGTCCCTCCACTGTCAAGCGCTCCGGCCAAAACCTTCGAAGCTGCGCCAGGTCGAACTTGTTACCCGTCACGTCGATTTTGAAGCTGCCCGCGCCAGGATTATAGGTGGCGCTTCCCGCAACCGTCGCCTCGTCGTGGAGCAGGCGCATGTTATCGAACGCGATTTCGCCGTGCTCCAATCTAAAGTTCGACTCGAACTGCCGGATGCTTTCTCCATAGGCAGCTGCATTGGCAAGGTGAATGTACCCTTCGCCATGTGGATCGCCGACCGTGCCGCCGGCCGTCAGCGAAAGATCTCCTCTGCCCGCCAACGGGTAGTCATATCCGAGCAGATTTTGCAGGGCGCCAATATCTACATTGCGCACGTCCGCACGCAACTTGAAGCTGCTGTCAGTCGTGAAATGTCCATGCTGCAGCGTGGAGGAGCCGTCGAAGTTCACAGAACTGTCTTCGCGCCGCAGGGTCGCGTCATGGATCGCGATGTTGTCGAAAGAAACCTGCAATGATGCGGCAAACGAATCCCAGAATGTTTCGAGCACGGGCGTGCGGCCGGTCGCGGGAATGTTGACCTCAAATTTTTCGGCTTGCAATCGTCCTGCAATCTGCGGCGAAGCGAGCGAACCGCTCATGCCGCCGCTGAAACTTGCGCTGCCGCTCAAGGCTACGGGAAGCAACTCGGGACCGCGAATCGCTTCCAGCAGCGGCAACCATTCGCCGACACTGGAAGTGGAAACAAACAGCCGCATCGACGAAGTCTGCGATAACGTCCCGGAAACCTGCACACGCGAAAACGGCGTTGCCACCGTAAACTGCGGCAGGTTCAGGCTCCCGTTGGCCATGTTGTACGTGCCTTGGGCGTGGCCATTCACCGGGAGTTGCCCGTGAGCAACGCCGGCAGGGCGCACCACGTCGAGAGCGAATTCTATCTCCGAGTCGGCCGGCGTTCCTCTCCAGCGCGCTTCCACCGTGCCGGATGCTGCGCCCGCAGGATGGATGCGAGGCAAGGGATGACGGCGGGTATTCAAGGCGTTTGCGATTGCCTCAGCTGACATATCGCGCAAACGTAGAGCGATCTCCGCGCTCTGGATAGCGGCTGCCTTCGAAGCTTGCGCGCTGGACTTCTTGGTGAAAGGCCCCGCCGAAATCGTGGCCGTCTCCATCGCTTTTCGCATCGCTGGCGAAACATGTTGCGCCGGCGCTTGCCACTGGTTCCATTCCGCATCCCCGGCAAAGCTTCCCCCAAACACTTTGCCTTGCACTTTCGAAAGTCTGATCTGCCGATCGGTCACTGAATATCCGGTAGTCAGAGCGCCGCGGGAAAACGAAATCTGATCGTCCTGCCAGGCGAGATCATGCAGGTTCGCGAAACCCTCAGTCGTAAATTGCTCCCGCGACCACTCGCCGCGTCCTTTAACTTCCAGCATTCCGCCCTGAAGGTCACGCCGGCGAGCCATGGAAGCTGCTTCGCCAAGATCGAACTGGCCCTCGTACTGCCCCTGAAAATGAGGGTGGCGAAAGTCGCCAATTTGTCCGCTCGCTGAAATATGAGAGTGTCCGGAATTCCATTTCAGCGACGGAATCACGGCCGAGTTCGGAGAAAGGTAAAACTGTGTTGTCGCCGTCCAGGCAAAGGGTCGAAAATTCGGCAGCTTGGTATCTACCTTGCCGACCGACAAATTGCCATCGTAGCGGCGGTGCAGAAACGAATAATCCATTTTCAAAACAATGTCGCGTCCTGAAAAATCGAGTGGCAGCCGCTGCTCATCCCACAAAATCTGGCCGCCTCGCATTTCGAGTCGATCGATGGACAGCGCGAAGAGCCGTTCGACGGCCGATCCCGCTGAAAGCGTTCCCGCTTTCCTGCCCGGAATGTTAGTGCTTCCATCCGGATAAAAAACTACGTGCACGGCGGGTTTCTCGAGGAGGACCTCGTAAAAAGCAAGCTCGGACCGGAGCAATGAGCTTAGCTTAAACCGGCTCACGATGCGATCGACATGGGCGAGGGGAACATCGCCAGCCGCCTCCCTGCCATGAATGGTGATTCCTCGTATGTCGGCTTGCAGGCGAAAGGGGGTAGTGTGAATGCTGCCGATTTCGGCGCGGCCACCGGAAATGCGCTCCAGTTCTGCAACCAGCCGCCGCTTGATCAATCTCTGAAAAGATTCCGTGCGAACGTAACCAAATAAGCCCAGAACCGCGCAAAGGAAGGCTGTCAGCAGCACCACCAGATATTTCCACCAGCGGCCGCCTGCCACCGGCTTGGCGGAATCGTCACTCACTGGGCCTGCGCTCCCTGTTCGCCGATGGAAAGGCCCGCGTCAGGGATGTTGACGCTGCCCTCGGAGCGCAACGTGCGCAGCCATGAAACCAGCAGCTCGCCCACCTTCTGCTCCGTCAGCAGCTCGCGAATCTTCCCAGAAACCTGGTCTAGCGGAACCTCGGAAGCTCCCGACTCTTTCAATTTCGGCACGAACTGCTCGCGATAGTAAGCCTCGACCGACTTGGAATCGATCTCCACTTTGGGGCGAAGCTGCGCGTCCACCAGCCGCATCAACTCAATCTGCCGCCGGAGACGAGCGAGAAAATCTTTCTCGCTCAAATGATAGGTCGAAAGAACAGATTTCCAGCCCTCGTCGGTGGCAGCTTCCGGGTAGAGTTTTCGGATCTCCGCCGCCCGCGCTGCAACCTCCGCATCGCTGGTCTGTGCCATCTCCGCCGACTTCATCTGCTCCCGTAGCAGTTCCTGATCGATGAGGCGGTCGAGTACGGCGCGGCGCTCCTCGTCGTTGAAATCACCCAGCTTGCGGTTATTGACCAGGGCTTCATAACACATGCCCTCATCCAAGTCGGACTGCAGAATAATCTGGCCGTTTACCGTGGCGACAATTCGGTCAATCACTTCGCCCGCGGCTCGGAGGGGGACAATTAGAAATGCCGGCAGCAAAATGCCGCAAGCGAAAGCAGTAATCCATGGTTTGGCTGGAACTCTCATTAGAATGGCTGGCCTATGCTAAAGAAAACATTAAAGGGGCGCAGGCGCTGGGTCTCGAAATTGCCAGTCAGCTGTCCTTGTTGATTAGTGATCCCTTGGAAATAAGACGTCGGATTCAAATTGTACCCGAAGTCGAAGCGCAGCGGTCCAATCGGGGTTTTGTAGCGCAAACCGATCCCCATGGCGTGAGAGGTATAGTCGTAACCGTTGTTATTGAAATAGGTCATACAGGAAGCTATCGGCACTCCCATGCTTTGCAAACACTGCGCCGGATCGGGCTGGTGCCATCGCAACGCCCCCTTCAACAGGTCGTGCCCGGCAGTGTAAACATTGCCCATATCGTGAAATACCGCAAATGCAAACCCCGGTCCCAAATAAGGCAGGCTGACAGAGGGAAAGCGCAATTCCTCGCTGTTTACGAACAAGGCCGAGCCGCCTATGGGAAATCCCGAGTCGGGATCGCGCGGTCCTGCTTGATTTAACGAAAAACCGCGATGAGAGTTGCCCCCGCCGGCGAAAAAAACCTCTGGTAAAGGAATTACCGTTATATTCGTGCCGCACGAGGTAGTCAATTGAGTCACTTGGCACGCTCCCGGGGGCAGAATCCGGGTGTCGCGGTAGGGTTGCTCCATTCCAACGGTTGTCGAACGGGCGAAAACCAACTTATGGTTGACCGGCCCGAACGCGTAGTAGGTCGAGTCTTGAGTCAGGGCGCGGGCAAAATCCGCCTGCGAACCAAAGTATGAGGATGCGGCATAACTATCGAGCGTGAAGTATTGTCCTTTCGTGCTCTCCAGGGGATTATCGCGATGATCGCTGATAAATGTGAATCCGGGAGCCCCGATGCGTGCCGGCAGTGAAAATAGGCTGAACTCTGCGGGCGAGAAGTCCGAGACGATGCTGCTGGCTTTTACGCGGCGATAGTCAAACCGGTAAGTGATCGAAGTGGCATGGCTGGGTTCGTATCTGCCAATCTCTTGCCGCAGATCGATCTTGCCCTCCAGCCGCTGAGAGGTGAAGGTATTAACATCCAGGCTGTTGTCGTAAAAGATTGTGTAGAAAAATCTTAATTGATCTTCATTAAACGGCTTGGGAATTTCATAACTGATCAGGCCGCGTTGCTGCAGTCGCCCGACATGAGATTGAAATGACAGGGATTGATCCCGCCCACCCATGTTGAGCCGGGTTATGTCCAGGCCCACGCGCGGACTCACTCCCGTTTCGCCAGCCGGTGCGCTGGGGCCTGAGGGCAACCCGGTTGCGAACTCGAGCCCGCCATCATACGTAAACGTATACCGCCGTGCCTCCTGCACTTGCACCAGCACGTTTTTATCCGCATCGGAACCGCCGGGATTTTGCACCGCGGTATCCACCTGGCTGAAGATTCCCAGATCGTAAAGCTTAGTCTGAGTATCGAGCACCGCCTGCTGGTTAAGCGGGTCGCCCGCCTTCACCTGAATCTCGCGCTGCACCACGTAATCGCGCGTGTGGTCGAGACCGCCCGTCAGCACGCGGTTTACAAAGGTCTGCGTCCCTTCGTGAATGATGTAGGCGACGTCCTCGCGATTCGGCTGCCTGTTCGATGGGTTCACAGTGATATCCAGCGCCGCGTTCTCAAAACCATGGTTGAAGTAATAGTTCAGGATGGCTTCGCGGTCACTTGCCAGGTTTTGCTCCGAATAGGGCTGGCCTTCGGCGGTGTTGAGTTCCGGCAAGGAGCGCGTTGTGATCTTCTCATTGCCCATAACTTCAAATTTTCCTACCAGAGTCTGCGGACCTTCGTCGATGCGAATATGAACCGCCAGATGGTTCTCCCGGTCTTCGTAATTGTCATCGACTTTAGTTTGAACGTTAACAGCGCGAAATCCGTTCGAAACGTAAAGCGCTTGGATATTGTCGGCATCCGCTTTGAGTAAAACTCCACTGTAACGGCCGTTCGAAAACGCGTCCGCGGCGTGGATTTCCAGCCGCTGCCGCAGCATCTGCCGCGAAAAATATTTATTGCCGGAAATATCGATCACCACCAGCCGGTGAATCGGGCCGGGATCGATCCGGTAAATGACCTGCAGCACGTCGGGCTGGGTTAGTTTCTCGACAGAAACTTTAGCGTCAAAACGCCCTCGGCCCTGTAGGTATTCGAGAAGGTTGCGCCTGCCCTCGTTCAGCAAATCGTCGTCAATGGCATTCTCCTCGTACACCGGAATTTCTTTGCGCATGATGCTGCGGCTGATGTGAAAGCCCAGCGGGTAGATCACGACTACGGGACCAGGCTCGATCAGGTACGTATAGTCCACGGCATTCGACTCCGGCCGGTATTTCTGCTCTGCGATCGAGACCTGCACCAGCACACGCTGCTGCTTCTGGAACTTTTTGCGTAAACGCTGAAGAGAATTGGTAACCCGGGCGGCTGTAACCCGATCCCCGGGATGCATGGCGGCAATTTCGTGAATCTCCGCCTCCGAATAGGAAGACTGTCCCGTAACCTTAACCGTGCCGATGTGCGCCGGCTCTCCCGCAGTAACCCGGAAAAGAATGTTGATTTGTTGCGTCTTGGGATCGGCCGAAGTTTCCGCCGTCACCTGCGCTCGGTAATAACCGTTTTCCTGCATGAGTTGGCGGATGTTGTTGAGCGCGCGATCGAGCCTGTCGCCGGTATGAAGCTCACCCAATTGCAACTTGGCGGCATTGACGATCTGGTTGCGGTTCGGGCGGCTGGGCGCGCCCTCCACATCGACCGCTCCCACGAAGAAATTCGGGGCCGTTGTAAAAGTGAGAATTACCTCTGCCCCTGCAGAAGACGCCTCCGCCTGAATATCGGCAAAGCGTCGCGTCTCATATAACGCGCGAATGCTTTCGCGAACCTTGTCGCGGTCAAGGGGCTCTCCCACCCTTTGAGGAAGCATTTGCAATAGATGATCGCGATCGGCCACACCCGGCAGTTCGATCGACTTGACGTTGTGTCCCTCGTAAGCCGACATCGCGGCCAGAGTCGAAGAAGTTTGGCCGCTTTGCTCCCCCGGCCGACTACGCGCGGAGGCGCCTGCCGGCGATTCGGCGCGAGCCGCTGCATTCAGCATTGCACAAAAGATAATGAGAAATGATGCGTACCGTCTCAGCAAATAATGTCCTTACACCCTTTTGTCACCGCGCATACTCGCCCCGAATTGCACCAAAACGCTATCGCGTTAACTCAGGAGGCAGATCCGCAGCAATGCTGCCCTGAGATCGTCGAAGAAACCCGGCTTTCAGCTTCGATGAAAAGTCTGGGAACTCGCGTTGTATCGCAGACCGCCGCAAGCCTTTGCCGCCCACTATAATAAAGGTTTCTCCCCTAAGAGCTAATGACCTCTTTGAGACACGTCCTGATGGAAGCCCAACGTGAGGCGAAGACGAAACTGGAAGAGCGCTATTCGCGCCAGATTCTTTTTCGCGGAATCGGCACGGAAGGCCAGGATCGGCTGGCGGCGGCACGCGTGGCCATTGTTGGTTGTGGCGCGACCGGTTCGGCTTTGGCGTCATTGCTGGCACGCGCGGGCGTGGGCACTCTGCGCGTGATCGACCGCGACTACGTCGAGAAAAGCAACTTACAACGCCAGGCGCTGTTCGACGAAAAAGATGCAGCCGAATTTCTGCCCAAGGCGATCGCGGCCGCGGCTAAGATTTCCGCATTTAATTCTTCCATCAAAGTCGACGCCAGAGCTGTGGATCTGACGCCCGGCAACATCGAAGTCTTGCTCGAAGATACAGACTTAGTCCTCGATGGCACGGACAATTTCGAAACTCGCTATTTACTCAACGACTTTGCGGTCGCCCGCTCCCTTCCTTGGGTCTACTCGGCAGCAGTCGGCAGCTATGCCGTCACTCTGAATGTTATCCCCGGCGAAACCGCGTGCCTGGCCTGCATTTTCCCCGATAGCCCGCGCGGTATGGTTGAAACCTGCGAAACCTCAGGAATTTTGAATTCGGCGGTAAATCTTGTTGCCTCCATCGCAGCTACTGAGGCCGTCAAGATCCTGATCGCTGGCGAAGCCAGATTAAAAATTCGCAAAACGCTTTTGTCCTTCGACGTGTGGACGAACGAACACGCCGAGATCGCCGCAGGTAGGCCAAGGCCCGGCTGCCGCGCCTGCGGCCAACACGATTTTATCCACCTCGCGGGCGAAGGTCGTCCTCACATCACCATGTGCGGGCGCAATTCCGTTCAAATCCACGAGCGCGCCCGTCCCATCGATTTCGTAGAAATGGATCGCCGCCTCAGCCCTCATGGCATGGTTCGCCACAACGAGTTCGTCTTGAAGTTTTGGCACGACCCCTATGAGATGACACTATTTCCGGATGGCCGCGCCATCATCAAGGGCACAACCGATATGGCTATCGCCCGCAGCCTTTATGCTCGGTATGTAGGCAGCTGAGCACTTTACCGCCACCCGATTTGTATTCTTACCAGCAGCTAATGAAATAACCGCATTAGCCCCTCCGCCGGAAGGTCAGGAGCCAGAAATCGCAAGTTTCGCCCCGTTGCGCGCAGCAATGCCTCTGCCGCCAGATAGCCGCTGCGCACTGCGCCTTCCATCGTGGCTGGCCAACCCGTCGCGGTAAAGTCGCCGGCAAGAAAAACCCGCGGCCACGTTGTCGTTTGGCTCGGGCGGTAAGCATCAATGCCCGGCCTGGGCGAGTAGGTGGCATGAAGCTCTTTGATCACCGCAGACTTTACGAGATTGGCGGAGCGCGCGGCTGGAAAAAACTCCCGCACTTCTTTCAATGCCAGTTCGACGATTTCGCTGCGCGATTTATCGATCAGGCTCTTCGATGCGCTGATCACGAGCTCGATATAACTTCCGCCGGAGTCGTCGTTGTTACCCTCCCGGCGCGCAAGCAGGCGCGATTTGTGAAACATCCACTGCACGGTTCGATTCAGCAGTACCGCGTGATCAAGGTCGCTGATTTGCCGATCAAACCAAAGATGAATCCCGGTAATGGGCGAAGTTTCGAAGTGGCTGAGCCTTTCGCGCAGAGGCGTAGCTTCCGGAATTTGTGGAAGCACGCGCGCTAAGCCGTCGAAGGGCAAGGCCAGTATCAGATAGTCGAATACCTGCTCGCCTTGTCCCGTCCGAACGTGGATACCGGAAGCTTCCGCGATAAACGATTCGAGCGAAGTGCGAAAGCAGATCTCTCCTCCGCGTCCGCGAATATAGTCGCCGGCGTGATTGTAAAGCTCAGTCAATGGAATACTTGGCACGCCCATGTGACGGGCCGCATGCGCCTTCATGGACTCCCGCACCACCTGAGCTGCATAGGAAATCGAGATCAGATCAAGATCTTCGCTCAGCGCGCTGACCAGAATTGGCTTCCAGAATCGCTGGATTGCATTCTCCGTTTGCCCGTGCTGATGGCACCACTGCAAGAACGAGCCGGCTGTATCCGGCTGCCGCCTGAGTGCGAGAGCTGCAATCGCCCGGGCAATCGCGAGCTTGTCTTTCGCCGCGAGAAATGGAAATCGCAGAAACGAAGGGGCAGTATGAAGTGGAGCAGGCAGGGGCGAGGCGCGCAGCACACTCATGCGGCCGCCGGGTTCGATGAAAGTCATCTCATCGTACCAGCGAATCTTATTCTCCACTCCGATGCGCCGGTAAAACTCGACCAGGCTCGTACACACGCGAAACAACACATGCTGGCAGTTGTCGACCACTTCCCCGGTTCCCGGGTGTTCATAAGAAGAAGCCCGGCCGCCGAGATATGGACGGCGTTCAAAAAGCGCGACGCGGAAGCCAGAATCGGCGAGAGTACAGGCAGCCGCAAGGCCGGCGAGTCCGCCGCCTGCTATGGCAACTGTAGGCTCAGTGGAGGGATCGCTCATTGGCAAGTAAATTGACGATTGCTGGTTGATGATTGTTGCTTGCGCCGCGTGAGTAACACAAGAATTTCAATCAACAATCACAAAGATCAGTAATCAAAAATTTATCAGGTGATGCGTTGCAGGAAGCCCTTCGCAAGAATGCGGAGCTTTTCGGTTACCCTGAGGCTGATCTTGTCGGTGAAGACGTCGTACCGGCGCTCGGCAATTCTGTCGAGCAGTTTGCGATAAATGTTGATTAGCACCCAGAGCGCGGGTTGGCTGTCTTCGGAAATGTAAGGAATCAGCTCCTCGCCCGCCCGGTAAAATTCGCGCGCCCGTTCTGCCTCGAAAGCGAGCAGCGGACGGAAGCGCTCGGCGCCCGGGGTTGATACCAGCGCTGACGCGGTGAGGCCGAACCTTGCGAGATCCTCCTGCGGCAAATACACCCTTCCCATCGACGCGTCTTCTTTCACGTCCCGGATGATGTTCGTGAGCTGAAATGCCAGGCCGCATTTTTCGGCCAGATCTTCGGCGGCCGGGTCGCGGTATCCGAATACATGAATGCAAACCAGCCCGACTACGGATGCCACGTGATAGCAATACAGCTTCAGATCTTCGAACGTCCGATACTGTACCGTCAGTCCCGATGGCGGGACCCCGCCGGCCGGCGGCTCGGCCCCTGGGGCATCCGAACCTGGGTCGGCTACATCCATCGCCGTACCCGCCGCCAGGTCGTCGAGCAGTCCGGCAGGAATCGTGTATCGTCGCTGCGCGTCGGTAAGCGCCAGCAGAATGGCATCGTCAGTCGGTTCGCCCTGTTGCGCTCGGTGCAAAGCGGCCAGCCAGTTGTCGAGCTTCGAGCGGCGCTCCTCCAGGCTGAGGCCGGTGTCATCAGCAATGTCGTCACACCGCCGCATAAAAGCGTATACAGCGCACAGAGCTTCGCGCTTGCGCCTGGGCAGAACCAGAAACGCATAGTAGAAGTTTTTGGCGTTAGCGCGCGTAATGCCACGGCAGACGGAATAAGCCATGGTGAGCTGCGCGGGAGCGGGAGTCCACGAGACGAATACCGGTTGTGTGCCTGCGCTCACAGAAGTCTCCTCAGCGCAGCGCGGGCCACTAGCCCCAGCTTCTTCGGCCTAGAGATAACAGGACGATTGGCCAGCACGGCAAAATCTTGCCGCTCGATCGCGTTTAAAATCTCCTGGCCACCGCGTGTAAACAACTCGATGTCTATCGCCAGTTCTTTCGCAACTTCGCCGGCAAGAGGCATTCCGCGCTCAAACCATTCGCGCGCTCGGGCGACTTCGAATCTCACGAGGCCGCAGAACGAAGGCGTGTTTCGGCTGCAGAGGATGTCATCTTCGCTGACGTTGAAGCGCCGCATATCTTCGAGCGGAAGATAAATGCGGCCTTTGGCATAGTCCACGCTGACGTCCTGCCAGAAATTTGCGAGTTGCAGGGCGGTGCAAGTGTAGTCCGAAAGCTGCTGGCGTTCGGCGTCTCGATAGCCGCACAAATAAAGCACCAGATGACCAACCGGATTCGCTGAATAGCGGCAGTAGGCGAGCACATCATCAAAGGCTTCGAAACGCGTGATCGTCTGGTCCTGGCGGAACGCGATCAGAAGATCGGAGAATTCATGCTGGGGAATATCGAATTTCCTAACGGTTTCGCTTAGGGCCACAAAAACTGGATGGCGTGGGGTGCTGTGGTAACAGGCCTGTAATTCCGCTTCCCATTCGTCGAGTAGCGCCAGCGCGGCCTTGGGGTCGCCTGCTTCGTCGCCTAGATCGTCAGAGATCCGGCAGTACGCATAAACGTTGAAGAAATCTTGGCGCAGTCGTTTTGGTAAGAACCAGGTGGCAACAGAAAAATTTTCGTAATGCGTGCGAGCAAGATGGCGGCAGTATTCCTGCGCTTCGTGCAATGACGGCGGAGTCTTAGGAATTGCGTAGGAGACGGGCAAACGAGACCAAACGTTTGCAAGGGTCGTTTGGGCCTCAGCCGATTGGGTTGCGCTTTCACTCACGGAATATTAGATGCTTTTGTTTGGTCCCTCAGCTTCCAAAGCCAGCTTGACTTGGACACTCCATGGCATGACTGAACTTCTGCCGCTCCTGTTATCGGAACCCGGATGGCAAGAGGCCCTGGTGACAACCGCCGGGACGGCAACGCTACGTTCTACCTAATGTCCCGGGATGATAGCGGTCTTGATGTCGCCCCCGCGGTTCAGCATGTGGCGCAGCACTTTCTGCAAGCTGGAAAGAGGAGCTTCGCCAGTAATGTAATCCGTTGGCCGGATTTTCTTGGCGGCGATCAGCCCAAAGGCGCGGCGAACCGTTTCCGGCGTGTGATGGAATGTGGCTTTCAAGGTGATTTCGGAATAGTGCAGGCGGTCGGTTTCGAGCTGCACCTTGCTTCCGCTGGCGCAGCCTCCAAAGAAATTTACCGTGCCGCCTTTGCGCACCATTTGCACGGCCCACTCCCAGGCATCGGGCCTTCCCACGGCCTCAATCACCACATCGCATCCCCGCTTTTGCGGCGTTAGCGCGCGCACCGCCTCAATCACGTTCGCCACCTTGGAAATCTGCACAATCTCATGCGCGCCCATATTCCGGGCCGCCTGCATTTGCTCATCGCGCTTGACCACTGAAATCACGTTGCAGCCGATGGCGCGTGCCACCTGCACAAACATCAATCCAATCGGGCCGCCTCCGATAATCGTTACGGTATCGCCGATTTCAACTCCCGTTTCGTGCAGACCGCGTAACACGCAGGCCAGAGGTTCGGTCATGGCTGCATCTTCGAAGCTGACGTTCTGCGGAATCACCAGCATGTTGGCTTCGACAATCCGCCGCGGCACGCGGATGTACTCGGCATACGCGCCATTATTGAAAAGCAAATCTTCACACAGGTTTTCCTGGTGTTTGGAACAGTAGAAGCACATCTGGCAGGGCGCGGAATTGAGCGCCACCACGCGCTGCCCTTTGCGGAAGCTGACGACGCCATCGCCCACTTCCTCAACCACGCCCGCCAGTTCATGCCCGAACAGCGCCGGAGGCACGATCATGCGGGCGTGATAGCCGCGCTGATAAACCTTAAGATCGGTGCCGCAGGTAAGGGCTACCTGCACCTTGACCAGCACTTCCCCTTTTTCCACTCGGGGGATGGGCACTTTTTCGATCTTTAAGTCTTCTTTGCCGTAGAGGACGGCAGCCGTCATTTTGCCATTCACTGCTGGCTTCCTTCTCTGGCCCGACTTTTCCAGTTGATACCCGGTTGAATTACAACCTTCATCGACGAGGGCTGAGGATGCGCCGCCAGTTCCAGAGCCCGGACGGCTTCAGACAGCGGAAATCGATGGCTGACCAGCTTTTCCAGATCCATTTCGCGGTCCATCACAAAACGAATCGATTCTTCCTGCAAATCCACCGACGCACTGTACGATCCGACCAGTGCCTTCTCGTCCACGCAAATCGCAGCCGGATCGATTACTGCCTCTCCCCGCTGCGTCTGGGCAAACAGCAATACCCGGCCTCCGGCGCGGGCCGCATTCATCGCCGGGCGAATCAAGGTGTTGCTGCCCACCGCCACAATCACGGCGTCGGCACCCCGCCCTCCCGTTTGTTCCCGCACAAACCGAACGGCATCTTGCTGCGACGCGTCTATCGTATGCTCTAATCCGAGGCTAACTGATATTTTAAGCCTCTCGGGGTATAAATCGGAAGTAATAACATCGGCCCCGGCTCGCTGTGCCAAAACACTCAAAATAATGCCGATAGGTCCTTGTCCGATGGTCAGCACGGTCTCGCCCCGTTGCAGCCTCAGGGCCTCAATTCCTTTCATGCAGGTATTCACTGGTTCGACAAAGCAGGCCTGTTCGAATGAGATGCGATCCGGGATTTTCACCGTCCCCTGCTCGACGATCCAGTCCATTACGCGAACATATTCGGCAAATCCACCGCCCGAGGGCTCAAATCCTGCTGTGCAGCCCACTTTTTTGTAAGTGGTGCATTGAGCAAACGTCTTGTGGCGGCAGTAGTAGCAAGTGCGGCAGGGGATGTGGTGAAAAACAACGACCCGGTCTCCGGGGGAGAATCTGGTGACCCCGCGGCCCACAGCAGCAACCACGCCCGCGGTTTCGTGGCCGAAAATGCGCGGAGCTGAATGGGACCCCGTAGCAATCTTCTTCAAATCCGTTCCGCAGACTCCGCAGGTATGCACTCGCACCAGAAGTTCGCCGGCGCAAATCTCAGGTACGGGAACCGTTTCCATGCGAACGTCGTTGATACCACGGTAAACCGCAGCCAGCATAGTTGTGGGGAGGGCTTCGATCTGATGTTCGATGGCGACTTGTCCTGCAATCCCCATGAAGAAGGTTGGAAACTCTAATCTCTTCCTTTTGTCATCCCGAGCAGAATTACCGATTTCCCGCAATTCTGCGCAATCGAGGGACCTTGTGTTCTCCGTCTATGAAATAAAACGTCTATTTCTTAGATGAAGTCTACAACGTCTTGGTGCCTACGGCAGAGCTGGCTCGAGGACTGTGTTCGGTCAAGTAATCCGCAAGCCTCCGGGCGGCCGCATTGCTGTTGCGTGCCAGCGTGATCACGCGCCCCCACAGCCACGGCCTCAAGGCGGCGAACAAAATGAAGTTTGCGGTCCTGAAGCGGCCTTGCCCGTCGATAAAACGGGACAATTTGGGCATTTCGAAATTGAACTCGTCTGAAATCACTTTGACGGCGCGGAATTTCGTTCCCCGAGCCTGGGCGGCTGCGCCCACGAAAGCCGCCTCCATATCGATCGCTTGCGCGCCATAAGCCTGCGCTAGAGCGGCCTTCTGCTTTACGTCCGCAACGCTCATGAATGTGAGAAGCGCACCGCTTTCGCCTTCGGTCTCATTTCGGCTACCATCGCTCGCGTTGATGACCACTGAAGGCACAAAGATATCACCAATGCGAAGCTCGGATTGCAACGCCCCGGCAAAACCTGTCGATTGCACTAGCCGGGGATGGTAAAGCGCAATCACAGCTTCAGCCGCTCTGCGAGCCGCTTCCGCACCCATCCCGCCGCAGACGATGACCATTCCTTCATTTTCAAAAAAAGTGAACTTCCGGCCGTCGTTTTCGCGCTCCACGCGCCTTGTGCGCTTGAGCAGCGGCGCGACTTCGCGTTCGAACGCCGCCACAATGGCAACTTCAAACATACCCGTTGCCCCGGAACCATTCGACCGCGCGGCGCAGCGCTTCATCGACCGGAACCGTTCTCCATCCCAGCTCGCGCTCAGCCTTCGCCGAGCTCGCCCACATTTTCTTTTTGCCCATGCGAACGGTTTCGATGGTCGCGCGCGGTTCGCCATGTAGCAGGCGTCCGGTGATGGTTTCATCGAACGCGCCCGCAGCGTAAGCGACCATGTAAGGCAATTTTACTTTCGGCGATGGCAGTCCTGTGATTTGTCCCAGCTTGTCCAGAATCTGCTTGAGAGTGAGGTTTTCCCCGCCAAG
>JASHQM010000022.1 GCA_030039165.1 Candidatus Sulfotelmatobacter sp.
GGAATCGGGTTGCACCCGCCCTTCTCGCCCACAGATTGCGGAACGATAGGCGCGGCGCAATTTTTGCAGATCACCCCGTTGCCAGACTTGTAGAATCCGACCGCTCCGCAGATTTCGCACGCATCAAAAACGACGGCAACTTTGCCGTCAGGCTTTTGATAAAGAAAGAAGCGTACCTGTGTTCCATTTTCTTGCGCCTGGTAGCGATGCAAGTCGCCGTCGGAAACCTGTTTGATCGGAATTACGACCTTGCCATGGGTGAATGCGACTTCGCTGGCTGGCGACAACGCGCTGACGCTCTTAGCGTAAACAAACTCCGCTGTAACCATGGCAATAAAGATGAATGAGAAGCAGTAAACCGAACCCATCCACAGCCGTTCTTTGCGCGCGGTCCACGCGACCTTGCGGCGCTCGGCGGGGGAAGTCGGTACCGCTATTGGTTGGCGGCGTTTCGCGTCGAACAAGACCATAAGCGCGGCCAGAGCGAAAATTGTGACGAAGAAAAACAGGTCGTTGCGCACAATCGGGCCGACGATTGCCATCTCGGTCTTGGAAGACGGAATGATCCCGCTTTCTGAAAGCTCATGCAGCCCCGCCACCACCAATTGCGCGGCCACCAGAAACAAAATCGCGGTGGTCACTTTAAAGAATTTTTGCAGATTGATCCGCACACTCCCCTTTACAAACATCACCCCGAAGGCAATCGCTGCGATTACTCCAAAAAGCGTGCCCAAGAAACTCATCAACTCGGTCGAATTCAGCGAGACGGCGGAAAGGATGAGCACTGTCTCGGCGCCTTCGCGCAGGACCATCAGAAAGACGAAGAAGAACAGGCCGATCCAGGCGTCGTTGCCAGCCAGCAAGCCGACTTTGCCCTCAATCTGGCCCTTCAGCTTGCGGCCGGTCTTCATCATGAAGACGATCATGGTGACGACGAAAAAGGCGGCGGCCAGCATGATCCACCCTTCGAAAACGTCTTCGTTCAGCTGGAGCCGGGACATAACCACGGCGACGCCAATACTGCCCACAAAAGCCGCGCCCAGGGCCGCGTAAACCGCCTTGCGCAGTTCGTTTCGGCCAATTTTGTTGAGATAAGCGAGGGTAATGCCGACGATGAGAGCCGCCTCGACCCCCTCGCGCAGCGTGACGATAAATGCTTGTAGCATGAATAAGTACCCGTTAACTGCACTCGGCGATTTTGAAAATGAATTTCAATTTCAACTTTTAAAGCATATGCTTGCGCGGCTGAACCCGTCAATTCACGCCGTCACCAGCGTGCGTGATCTGCGTCACACGGGGAAGTCCTGCATTGATTGGGCAAGCCGGCGCGTGCCCGCAGGCTATAATGTCCCGCGCCCATGTCTCTCACATCCGGCACCAAGCTCGGGCCTTATGAGATCGTTTCGCTCCTCGGTATCGGTGGCATGGGTGAGGTCTATCGCGCGCGCGATAACCGCTTGCATCGCGACGTCGCCATCAAGGTCCTCCCCGCCAACTTTACGGCTGATCCCGAGCGCATGGCGCGTTTTCAGCGTGAGGCGCAATTGCTGGCCTCGCTGAATCACCCGAATATCGCCGTGATATTTGGCCTCGAAGAGGCCAGCGGCCTGCAAGATACGGTATCTCATGGCGTTCCCAGCGCCCCTGCGCTCGTCATGGAACTGGTCGAAGGCCCTACGCTGGCCCAGCGTATCGCCTCTGGGCCAATTCCAATCGAAGATACTCTGCCCATCGCGCGGCAAATTGCCGAGGCGCTTGAGGCGGCGCATGAAAAGGGCATCATCCATCGCGACCTCAAGCCGGCCAATATAAAGCTCACGCCCGATGGCGCGGTAAAGGTGCTCGATTTCGGACTTGCGAAAGGACTCGACAACGCGCAGGCTGCGTCGAGCGATCCCTCGAACTCGCCTACGTTTACTGCGGCAACGCAGATGGGCGTGATTCTCGGCACGGCGGCCTATATGAGTCCCGAGCAGGCCAAAGGCAAGCCGCTCGACCGGCGCGCCGACATCTGGGCCTTCGGCTGCGTGCTTTATGAAATGCTGACGGCGAGGCGCGCATTTGGCGGTGAAGACATCACTGACACGCTGGCGGCCGTGGTCCGCGCCGAGCCAGAATGGTCGGCGCTGCCCGCAGAGACGCCGCCCGCCATCCGCCGGCTTTTGCAGCGCTGTTTGCAGAAAGACCCGAAGGAGCGGCTCCGCGATATCGGCGACGTTCGCATCGAACTCAAGCAGCTGCTCTTGGGTTCCAGCACAAATCTCGCGCCGATTGCCGAGCCGATTCCTCTGCGCAGAAGCAAGACACAGGTTACGCCGTGGGTCATTGCCGCGCTTGCTGTGGTGGCTGCCCTCGCGATCTTCTTCGCGAGCCGCGGCCGCGTCTCGGAGCCTCTACGAGTCACGCGTTTCGCAGTCGCGGCTCCATCGGGAACGCTGGTCGAGGAACCGGCGCTTTCGCCCGACAGCAGTGAGGCAGTGTTTGCCGCTCTTCCCGGCGGCGATATCGAGGGAAGCGCGCTCTACTTGAGGCGGTTTGATCAGCTGCAGGCGACGGCGATTCCGGGAACGAATCTGGCTTATGCGCCTGTTTTCTCGCCGGATGGGAAATGGCTGGCGTTTTCCCGTAACGGCGCTCTGGTGAAAATACAATTGAGCTCCGGCAGCGTGCAAACGATCTGCCCGGTCAACGGACACCCTCGGATAAGCTGGACTAGCGACAACCACATCCTCTTTACCCAGCGGGGCAGCGGGCTGCTTCGGGTGTCGGCGGATGGCGGAACGCCTGAACTGATGGCGGGAGTTGGCCCGCTGACGGGCAGCCGCGAATACTACTTTCCCAGCGTCCTGCCGGGTAACAAGTTTGCGATCCTCCAGTTGGGAGCCCTTTATGGCGGCGAATCCGCCACGGACATTGTTTTGGTTCGAATCGATAAGGCTGATCCCTCGCAAGAGCCAAAGGTTTTGGTGCGCGGCGCGCGCCGAGGCCGCTTCATGCCCCCGGACTTGCTCTTCTTCGTTCGCGGCGCCTCATTGTTCGCTGTGACGGTCGACGTTGCACAGCAGAAGGTCACGGGCAGTCCGATCAAAGTTGTGGACCGACTCGAAGTGAACATAACCGCACCATATTTCGATGTGTCGCCGAAAGGAACGGTGGTTTATGCTTCGCCGCAATCCGAAGACCGGAAACTGGTTTTTGTGAATCGCAAGGGCGAGGAACAGCCTCTAGTCGTGCCTGCGCGGCCCTATTGGGACCCAAAGCTTTCTCCCGATGGCAAGCGCATTGCCTTCACCATTGGTACGGGTTCCACGCATAGTCCCTGGATCTACAACATCGACCAGCGCACATGGTTGCGCCTGGCTTTTGAATCAAAGGTGGATATGTCGCCGGTATGGTCGCCGGATGGCCGTTCGCTTTTCTACGTAGACGCCGATGGGAACATTCTTTCCAAGCCGGCCGACGGCAGCGCCCCGGAACGCACGATCGGGAAAGTTCGCGAGATGCTGTTGTTGGACTCAATCACCCCGGACGGCCACACTCTGCTCGGAATGCAGTTTCGGCAGAGTACAGGCTGGGACGTGGTCATGCTCAAGCTGAAGCCCAACGGGGAAGTGGAAGGCGACCCAGTGCCGCTGATGGCCACGCCTGCTACGGAGGCTCGTCCGGCGCTCTCGCCCGATGGACACTGGCTGGCTTACATCTCCGACGAGAGCGGCAAACCGGAGGTTTATGTGCAGAGCTTTCCGATCGGCGGCGGTAAATGGCAGGTCTCGAGCGAGGGCGGGGATTGGCCGTGCTGGTCGCACGACGGGCGACAACTTTATTACCAGGTGGGCGACGCGATGATGGCGGTCGATGTGCGCACCAGCCCCACTTTTACCCCTGGAACTCCTCATCTTCTTTTCAAAGGAAGGTATACATCGCCCGGCGGCGTGCTGAACTACTTCGTTACTAACGACGACAATGAGTTCCTCATGATGAAGGAGGCGAATGACGCGCCCTCGGAGCTGGATGTGATTCTGAACGCGAGGCAGGAGCTGCAGAAGGCCGGTAGCAATTAGCATCGTGTGATCCCGAACGTGGCGTCAGCCACGGAGAGCCGACGCTCTCATCGGAATGACACCCCTCCTCACGACCTGCTTCACGCTATAATTGGCCGCTCATGTCCCTGGCCTCTGGCACAAAACTCGGCCCCTATGAGATCCAGTCTCCTCTCGGCGCCGGAGGCATGGGCGAGGTTTACCGCGCTCGCGACACTCGGCTCAACCGCACCGTAGCCATCAAGGTTCTCCCGCAGCGGTTTTCTTCCAATCCTGATCTCAAGCAACGCTTCGAGCGCGAGGCGCGAGCGATTTCTTCTCTCAATCATCCACGTATCTGCACCCTGCACGATGTCGGCGCGCAGGATAGCGTCGACTTCCTCGTAATGGAGTATCTGGAGGGCGAGACGCTGGCAACGCGTCTGCACAATGGTTCGCTGCCACTCAAGGAAGTTCTGAGAATTGGCGTCGAGATTTGTGAAGGTCTGGAAGCCGCACAACGCGCGGGCATTGTTCATCGCGATCTGAAGCCGGGCAACATCATGCTTACTCCGAATGGCGCCAAGCTCATGGATTTCGGGTTGGCGAAGCCTGCAACTCCCGGCATTGGGCAAGCAGCAAGCGCACCATTGTTATCGGCTGTCCAAACCGTCAGCGAAGCAACGCCGCTTTCGCCGCTGACCAGCGCAGGCATGGTCATCGGCACGATTCAATACATGGCGCCGGAGCAGATCGAGGGCAGGGAAGCGGATGCACGCTCCGATCTTTTTGCTCTCGGTGCGGTTCTCTATGAGATGGCGACAGGCAAGCGGCCCTTCGAGGGCAAGAGCCAGCTCAGCCTGGCCACGGCGATTCTGGAGAAAGATCCCGAACCGATTCGGGCTCTCAAGCCGCTGACGCCTTCGGCGTTTGAGCACGTGGTCTGGACATGTCTCGCCAAGAATCCCGACGATCGTTTTCAGAGCGCGCACGATGTGCGCCTCGAGCTGGAATGGATTGGAAGGGAACTCCCGGAACTCGCGGCCGCAAACCCGCTGACGGGGAAGCCTGCGAAGCCTTGGGCGAGAGTCCTGCCCTGGGCGATTACTGCGGCCGTGATCATCCTGGCTGCGGTCATAATATTTCTGGCCCAGCGGGA
>JASHQM010000178.1 GCA_030039165.1 Candidatus Sulfotelmatobacter sp.
GGGGCTCGAGGCCAGCCTCGTAGCAGGTGTAATCGTTGTAGAAGTCGATCCACTTCGGCTCACAGTAGTTGGAGGCGGAGTTCGGTGGAGCGACGCAGCCGTTGGGGTTATTGAACGTGTCGTACTCGATGTACTCGCCGAAGTTCTCAAACGAGACGTTGTCCTTGGCTGCCTGGTCCCACAGGTGACCTTGCCTCTGGTAGGCAAGCGCATCGCCGCCGTTGGAGGGGTAGTCGCGGATCCAGTCCGGCGACTGGATGTCGTCGGAGTAAGGGGCCATGGCCTGCGTGATCCAGTTATGACCGTCAGCCGACTGGCGGCTGGGATCGTAGAAGTTGTCCAGCAGCGGGAAGCGCTGCACAATCGCGTGCGCATTGGGCGTGATGACCGTATAACCCGCGGGGTCGTAGGTCAGGTTGCCAGCTAGAGGTGAGCTGTCGCCGAAGGTCGCGAGCGAGGCGTCGCCGTTACCGCCGACCACGTCGCCCAGGATCTGATCGTAGGTGCGGTTTTCACGGATGATCAGGAACACATGCGTGATCAGCGAAGGCGAACCGATCTTGGCCGGGATCGCGACCGGGGGAGCGGTCTTGCTGCCACCGGAAGCAGCTTCAATGTTTTCCGTGAGATCCCAGTGGTTGTTGTATAGAACCTGCGTCGTCATTGCCGGCAGATTCAAGCTCGAAAGGGAAATGATGCTCGCCGTCCCGAGGTCTTGGTGGGTGTTGAAGTCGTACACGGTGAATTCCTTGGCGTACGAGTTCTCTGACGTATTGGTCGGAGGCGGCGCCACACCGTAGCCCGTGGTGCCGATGCCCTTGTCGTTGGCCACGATCAGCTCATTGTCAAAGGAGTCAAACACCACAGAACTCGGCGCATAGCCGGTCGGGATCAAGCCCAGGACAACAGAGGTGTTCAGGTCTATTACCGCAACCGCATTGGCATTGTAGAGCGCCACGTAGGCATTATTTGAATTATCAACAGCGATCGAATTTGCCCCCACGCTAGCGACGAGTCCGCCGGGCACTGTAACCCCCAGCCCCGTCAAAAATGGATCGAGCTCGATCGTCCGCGTCACCGCATTCGTGGATGTGTTGATAACCGAAATGGTGTCGCTATAGGCATTGGCGACCAGCAGGTTGGTGCCCCAGAAGGCCATGCCTGTCGGGTGCAGACCCACGGTGATGGTCTTCGTGACCTTCGACGTAGAAAGGTTCACGACGGAGATTGTGCCGCCGGCTGTGGCACCAGTTGGATTGACGGCGATGACTGGAGTGCCGTTTGAATATCCCTGAAAATCGCTTGCGGTAGGAACCTTTCCGGCCTCGTTGGAGACGTAAGCGGTGGTGCCGCTCGGCGAGATCACTACGCTGTGGGGGACTTGCCCGACGCGGATCTCCGGACCCTCCACCGGGCTCGCCAAGTTGATGCTCGTCAACGTATCGTTATTGTCCAGCACAGCGTAAGCAGTCGCGCCATTCGGCGAGACCGCGATGCTGGTCGGATAGGAAGAGTAGGTATCATCGGAGACGATCGAGACTGTCTGACCGCAGGGGATCAAGATGCTGCCCGTGGTCCCTCCTGGGCTGCCCGATGGGGGATTCGGATAACCAGTGTACGGATAGCAGGTAACGTTGGTCAGATAGCCGCCGCCGTCGACATCCAGCGGAACCTTGACTTGGGCGGAGTTTGAGAGCTCACCCGTCACCGAGTTGACGTTCGCGATGGAAACGTAAGCAGTTCCGCCCCCGTAAGCGCTGTTGTAGCCGTCCTGGCTGAACACCAACTGCAGGCCATTCGGCGTATAAGCAATGCCGCCGGCGCCGCCGTCTGAATCGGACTTGTAGTTGAAGTTCTGTATGACCTGTCCCTGGGAGTACATCCCGCAGCCCGCTGCGGCCACGCAGAATATTGAGACAGCCTGTGGGGCCTCCATTTGAAGGACGGCGGCGGTTCCGTTCCCTAATGGGTTGAGTGCAACGGCTTTGGCCCGTGTCGTGATGCCGAGGTAGACCTGGGTACCGGCAGGGGTTAGGATCGTGCCGTCGCTGGCGACCCAGGGATTGGATAACGGCGCTGTGTAGGTCGGGCCTGTCGACGCACCCGTGTTCATGCCTGGATAGTAGGTCGGGAACTCTGTCGACTGCGCAAGCGCCGAAACGCCCAGAGCCGCCGCCACTGCTAGGACGGCGAGCAGACGCTTACTTCGAGATTTATTCGGCGAAGTAGTTTGAGACCTTCTTGGGGACATGTTGCATTCTCCTCCTCGTTTTTTTTCATCACGCACGCGGAATCGGACGGGCGAAATCGCAGTGGAAAGACGACCAGCGCCCGCAGCCGCAACGTAACAGGCCACCCATGTCGGCACCATGACGCGGAGATTACATTTTCGTAATGTTCGATTTCTCCTGAACCGGCAACCTCATTGCGAACGCTTTAGCACGCAGGAAGAACCAGCCAGTCGCGAAGACGATCATGATGAGGGGTTTGCAAATCAGAACCGCCGAATTGACATTCGTCCCTTTCACCTGTGACTGCCCGCCTGTTTGTTTCTAGAAGAGATTAGGGGATGAGGATTCCGCTGGCGGGATCAAAACAATGGACGTGTCCCAAACGTAGAATTCTTGAATACGTTGAAACTAACGCCGGCATGACGGAGAAGTTACATTTTTGTAATGGAACTTAAACAGAATTTTGATGTGCGTTTCGCCGCAACGAAACGTACTTCGACTAGGCTGCCCCATCGCCTAATTACACTAAATTAATTCAGCGCCGGGAAGGAACCGATGCGGTTATTCGAAGACCCCCCATTCGAATTCATGTGCTGGAGGTTCAATTCCATGAGGCAGTTGCTATTGTTTGTTTACGTAACTGTCTCATGTCTGGCGACTTTTTCGCAGGCGCAGGTCGATCGGGCAGGGTTGAACGGCACAATCTCCGACCCCTCGGGACGCGTCCTGCCGCAGGCGCAGGTCACCGCCGTGGAAATCGCCACGGGATTGCGAAGAACGACTAGTTCATCGACCACCGGAACATATGACATCCCCGAACTACCGGTGGGCACTTACACGATCACGTTTGAGCATCCAGGTTTCAAGCCGGTCACCTTCGTCGATGTCGAGGAGGTCATCGGCCGCACACGAACGCTCGACGTGACTTTGCAGGTTTCCGGCACCAATGAACGAATGGTGGTTTCCGCCAATTCCGCGCTGATGGACCGCAATACCAGCGCGGTGACCGGCCTGATCGAGAGAGAGCAGGCGAATGAGTTGCCGCTGAATGGCCGCGACTGGGCCTCGCTGACTGCCTTCGTTCCGGGCGCTATTGACACGGGCGGCAGCAATCAGCGTACGATTCGCTTCGCCGGACGGGGTCTCGACGACAGCAACTGGACCTACGACGGCGTCGATGCCACGAACATTGTCAATCAGACGCAACGTCCCTGGGTGCGGTTGGCCATTCCGCTGGATGCGATCGAGGAGTTCCGCGTCGATTCGTTGATGGCATCCGCCGAGGAAGGCGCCACCGGCGGGCCGCAACTGAACGTCAGCTCGCCTTCGGGAACAAACCGCTTCCATGGGCGCCTTTTCGAATTCCTGCGCAACAATGTTTTTGATGCGCCCGTGCCGCAGTGGGCCTCCAACGGGGAAACCCAGCAACCTCTTCGTCTGAATCAGTTCGGTGGAGCGCTGGGCGGACCTATCGTTCACGACAAGACCTTCTTCTTTGTGGCTTCGGAAGTCTACCGGCAAAACTGGGGTTTCCCGGTGAGTGGCGACGTGCCGAGCGCGGCGCTGATGGCCACCGTCCCGGCATCGTCGCCCGTCTACGCCATCATGCATGCGTTCCCGGGTGCAGGTCCGAGGACGTTTCTGACGCCCTGGACGCCCGCCAATGACCCGGGTGACCCCAACTATGCGGACTATGACCTGCTGACCTGTTCCTGCAGGCAAGTGGTCAATGAGGGTTCGGTGATGCTGCGCCTCGATCAGCATTTTTCGGCTGACACCACCGGCTTCATGCGATTCAATTACGACCGGTCCGCTGATACGCAGCCGGTTTCGGCTTCCGCCACCGATTTGCAGCAAAGAGTGTCCGCACCGGTCAATGGCGCGCTGGAATTGCTGCACATTTTCCGTCCCACCCTGGTAAATGAGACCAAGTTTGGATTCAATCGCGCTACTTCCAACACTTACAACTACAGTGACAGTGGAATTGTCTATCAGGTTGCGATCGCTACCGGTCCCGGGCCGGGATTCATTACCCAGAATTACGACTACGACAGCATCTACGTCGGTAATTCATTTTCCGGGCTCGACAACCTGACCTGGATTCATGGCCGGCATACCCTCAAGTTTGGGGCCGAAATCCGCCGCATTCAGCTAAATCAGGAATATGGAGAACACGGGAAAATCACGTTTTCCACGGTCGAGGACCTAGCGGCGAATCTGGTGAAAAAAGCCAGCCTGTCAGGCGCCTTACCTGTCAACCATCTGCGAAAGAACGATTACTTCGGCTACGCACAGGACGAGTACAAATGGAGCTCCAGCCTTACCCTGAACTTGGGCGTGCGCTATACCATTTTTGACCTCTTCCACGAAGTGAACGGACTGGCCAACCCGTTCGATTTCGCCACTTGCGGGCCGCAGGGATTCTGCGGCGTGGGCGCCAGCTTCGGCCAGCAGAACTATGGCGATGTCGACCCGCGTGTGGCTTTTGCCTGGACGCCGTGGAAGGACGGTCAGACAGTAATTCGAGGTGGCTTCGGCACCTACCATGAAGATGGGCAACTCGACGACCAGAACCTGCCCGCCAAGAATGAAGTGCCCTCTTATGCGGCGACCAGCAATTCAAGCCTGCAGCTCACGTATCCCGTCGGTCCTTATTTTAGCGGCGCCGGAACGCTCTCCCCCAATGCCGAACAGCGGAATCGCAAAGACTCGTATGTTGAACAATGGAGTCTTTCGGCGCAGCGGGCGCTGCCTGCGAGCTTCGTGGGCACGGTCTACTACCTGGGAAGCCACGGCGTTCATTTGCTGGAAACCAACGTGGTCAACTTGATCAATCCAGCCACAGGGCTCGTGCAATATCCGGCCTTTGCTCCCGCCGTCCCTTGGCGCGGCTCGGTCGGCGAGAGCACTTACAACGGTCTCTCCGTAGCGTTGCGGCGGTCGTTCTCGCACGGCCTGTTGGTAACGGGCAATTACACCTGGTCACACGAAATCGATAATGGCTCCAACGGCAGCGGCGATGGCGACGAAATATCGCCGCAGAATCCGTTGTGCCTGGCCTGTGATCGCGCCAGCGGCACTTGGGACGCCCGCCACGTAATCAACGGCAATGCGGTGTATGAGTTGCCCTTCGGCAAGGGTAAGCCGTTGCTGAATGACGGAGGAACTGCAAGCACCATCCTGGGCAACTGGGAGCTGACGACGACCGCCCTGGCCCGCACTGGCTTCCCGGTGAACGTGCTGATGCCCAGCAGTTACACCGCGCCGGATGGCGCCTCCGGCACCGAGCGTCCCGACCTGGTGCCCGGCGTTTCTCTCACTCCTCCGGGCGGCAGAACCATCGCAGACTGGATCAATCCCGCAGCCTTTGCAACTCCGGCGGGAGAATTCGGTACCGCACCGCGCAACCTGCTCCGCGGGCCGGGCACCTGGCAGGTGGATCTCGGCGTCGCGAAACACATCTTGCTTACAGAGCGCGCAAGCCTTGAGTTTCGCTCCGAGTTTTTCAACATCTTCAACCACCCGCAGTTAGGTCTGCCGCAATCCACTTTCAACCCGTCAAATACCACGGGCTTCGGCAGCATCATCGACACAGTCAACACCACGACACCGATCAGCCCGGTCGGCTCGGGTACTCCGCGTGAGATTCAGTTTGCCCTGAGAGTCGGTTTCTGAAAGCAGTCAACGGAGCATGGCGAAATCTTGGCGCAAAATTTCGGCTCCAACTCGATAAAGCCGTAGAGAATTCAGAAATGAAGATATTAGTCATCGAAGATGAAGTGAAGACCGGAAGGTTCCTAAGAACGGGGCTGAGTGAAGTGGGGTTCGTAGTTGATGTTGCGAGAGATGGTGAGGATGGGCTGAATCTGGCGCTCGAAATGGAATTTGATTTGATCGTGCTCGACCTCATGCTGCCCGCTCTCGATGGTTGGCAGGTGCTTTCCCGATTACGCGAGAAAAACCGGCAGGCGCTCGTGCTGGTTCTTACCGCGCACGACGCTGTGCACGAGAGAGTTCGAGGATTCGAAATGGGTGCAGACGATTATTTAGTAAAACCATTTGCCTTTTCCGAGTTGCTGGCGCGCGTACGTTCGCTGCTGCGGCGGGCGCCACCACGGCAACAGGAGACACTCCGCCTCGCCGATCTCGAAATCGACCTCCTGCGCCAACGTGCAACTCGAGCCGGACGACGTCTGGAGCTGACAGCCAAAGAGTTTCTCCTGCTCTCTTTATTCGCACGCCGAGCTGGCGAGGTTCTGTCTCGCACGTTGATTGCCGAAGCGGTGTGGGATATGAACTTCGATAGCGACACGAATGTGGTCGATGTGAATGTGCGAAGGCTGCGCAGCAAAATTGACGAGCCTTTTTCGCGCAAATTGATTCACACCGTTCGGGGAGCCGGCTATGTCCTGGAAGCTGAAGGATAAGCTGGCGTCGATGCTGCGGCAGAGCCGCACGCTTGCTTTCCAACTCACTGCCGGGTACGCCGTCGTCGGCCTGACGCTGCTGTTTCTGGTGACGGCCAGCCTGTACTTGCTCCTGTTCAAGGAACTGGAAAAGAGCACAGACCTTTTTCTTGCCGACAAACTCAACGTAGTTCGAACGATGTTGCGCGAGCGGCCGAATGATGAGAATGCGCTGCGTGAAGAGGTCGAGCTGGAATCGGCGGCGCGACGCTATCAGCATTTCTACATACGTATTCTGGATCAAGATGGCCAGCCATCATTGATGACGCCGGGCATGGCCGAGCAACTCGATCTGGTGGATATCAGCGCGCAGACGAGCAGCCGTCCCGGACGCGGAATTTCGATCAAAGGACGCACCGGTCAGGCCTTTCGGGCAACTGAGGATCGAGTGCCCGTTGGCTCGTCCCCAACCCAAACTGCGACTGTTCAGGTTGCCATCGACATTTCGGAGGAAGAAGAATTGCTGGCACGGTGCCGCCATTGGTCATGGTCCATCCTGCTGGCAACCTGCATCATTTTTCCATTCGTCGGTCATCAGATTACCCTGCAGGGCATTCGCCCAGTCGAAGAGATGGCGACCACCGCGCGCCACATAAGTTCTAGCAACCTTCGTGAGCGTATTCTGCCCGAGGGATACCCGCTGGAGTTGGCTTCGCTGGCATGCACGTTCAACGAGATGCTCGATCGGCTGGAAGAATCGTTCGACCGCATTTCGCAATTCTCTGCCGATATTGCTCACGAACTGCGCACGCCTGTCAACAACATTCGGGGCGAAGCTGAAGTGGCGCTAGCGCGGGCCCGCACGATCGACGAGTATCACGACGTACTTGGTTCGTGCCTGGAAGAAGCCGTGCGGCTTTCCATGCTGATCAGCGATCTTTTATTCCTGGCACGCGCCAAAAGCCCGTTGGCCCACTTGAGTCTTGAGCAGGTTAACGTAGGCGCACTCCTGGGAACCGTGCGCGAATACTACGAGGCTTCGGCGGCCGATGGCGGGATCACGCTGACCACCAACGTCGGCAGGGAGCCGGTCATCGCGGAACTGGATCGCGGTCTGCTACAGCGCGCAGTGGGCAACCTTGTGTCGAATGCGGTCGCGCACACTCCGCCAGGAGGCTCTGTTACGCTGGCGACTGAATCCCACACCTCAATGATCAACATTGCGGTGGCCGATACCGGAGTTGGTATTCCCGCCGAGGCGTTGCCGCACGTCTTCGATCGCTTCTATCGCGTGGATTCGTCACGTTCGCAGACTTTGGGTGGGACCGGCTTAGGGCTAGCTATCGTGCAAAGTATCATGTCGCTGCACGGAGGCAACGCCGAGATCACCAGTCAACCGGGGCAAGGTACCTGTGTTACGCTTCACTTGCCCATCGCGAGAAAGTGACGAAAATCTTATACCCGTTTCTCCAACGCATGATCCCGCAGTCCCCTAGCATCCACGAGTTCCTGAGATCGATTCAAAAAAACCGACTTGTCATTACCGATTCATGTGCCGCGTAGCCCAAATCTTAGGAGCGGCATGGAGACCAGGCCAACCGGAGAAGCTGGACCAAATGCCTCAGTGGCCGTAGGCAGGCGAGGACGTAGCGCTACCACCCAAATGCAAGAACTACAATTTTTCTGACAATCTGTCGAATTCCGGTCTCGCCGTTCGTCGTTATAGTGAAGGCGGGGCAACTAGCCCGGCTGAAGACCTTTTCAGGAGACAACATGCCGCAATATCTGGTATCTGGTTACCTCCCCGACGACTACGACCCGTCCGCGGAAACCGAGGAGACTGTTGAGGCGATCCATGCGCTCAACAGGGAAATGATCGCTGCAGGCGTAAGAAAGTTCGCCGGCGGCCTGGGCCCGGCCCACACACTACGAGCACAGCCCAGCGGTGATCTCCTTCTCACTGACGGGCCGTACCTGGAGACCAAGGAGCACGTGGGTGGTTTATGGATACTCGAGTGCGCTGACATAGACGAGGCGCTTGCGTGGGCGCGCAAAGGCGCTAAAGTGTGCCGTTTTGGGATCGAGGTGCGAGAGATTTTCTTCATGCCGGACCCGAAGGGAGCAACGGACTAGGCCAGCATCACCAAAGAACTGAGCGTCGCAGCAGCAGCGAACTGGCGCTGCGCAGTGCGTCTTTGGAACTCGGACGGCAACAGACTTAAGCAAACGAAGAAATACAAGTGACCGGCCGCGATATGCCACTGCTCGCTGGACGGCCTTGTGTGAGAATACCGATCCTCAGGAGGGAAGATAATGCGCGAAAACAAGATGGGCACAATCGTTATCAAGAGCTTCGCACTGCTGGTTGTGCTCGTTGCGGCGTACCAAACCATGGTGTACCAGACGATGGCACAGGATGCCGCGACATCTTATCCCGCGACACCTTATCCGAAGATGGCCCCGGTCGCGCAGTATCTCATGGATCGAACTGCTGAAATCACCCTGGCGCGCAGCGCGGCGCCGGACTCGATTTCACGCGATGCAGAGGTCCTGGTTCTTGGAGTTCATGGTTTTGAAACAGCGGTCAAAGGCAAGAATGGTTTCGTGTGTATTGTGGGGCGCGGGTGGACTTCCGCACCCGATTCTGAATTTTGGAATCCGAAAGTGCGGGTGCCCATGTGCGTCAATGCGGCAGCCGCACGATCCTACCTTCTGCGCATCACCAAAATCACCGATTTGGCCCTGGCGGGACGCACGCCAGATCAGGTGAACAAAACCATAGCTGCCGCCGTCGAGAAGAAAGAATTGCCGCCAATGGAGCCGGGGTCGATGTGCTACATGATGGGGAAGCAGGGTTACGGCGGCGACAGCACGCCACATTGGCCTTCCCACCTCATGTTCTTCTTCTCGGACACGGATCTCGCGGTATGGGGAGCAAATCTGCCGGGTTCTCCAGTTCTTGGGATTGCCGACCCTGTGGAACACCTGACGCAGTTCGTCATTCCAGTGCAACGGTGGTCCGACGGAACGGAAGATATTCCGGCATCGCCGACTCACGTGCATCAGTAACGTGTTCTTCTGACAACGATTAAGATGGAGTCAGGCGAATACAAGCGATGCCCATACGGCGAGAACGGCCCCGAGATGTACTCCCAATTCCGACTATTGCCTAAAGTTTTCCTAAATCTGCCGTTTTCGCGTATCCTGTTCCTGTGCGCGGGTATATACTTCTGCACAGTTTAGTGCGGATTTCTGGGGCTGCGTCGGGCCCCAACCAGGCGAATCATGCACAACCGGAATCTGCGGGTCGATCCCGAGGATCGGCCGAATGCGACCACACAGGCCGGTGTGAGTGCACCTGCCAAAGGCGATAGCTCGAGCTCCGGCACCCCCATTGATCCTGACGCGACACTCATCGAGTTTCCCAAGCCACCATCCGACCCCGAGGCCACTTTAATCGATCCGCTGGGCTCAGGTCAGGGAGCCACGCTGATCGATCCTCTGGGCGCAACCCAGGTTGATACCGGTCCGCCCGGCATCCCCCCCGGCAGTCCGGTGCGGGCGGTGAATCGTTTTCAGGTCAGCGTCCCGGTTCTGCAAGAAGGCGATGTCCTCGGCGGGCGCTACGAAATCCTGCAACTGCTCGGGGAAGGCGGGATGGGGGCGGTGTACAAGGCCATGGATCGGGAACTGAACCGGCCGGTGGCTTTGAAATTAATTCGCCCGGAAATGGCGTCGAACCCCTCGATTCTGGCGCGCTTCAAGCAGGAACTGCTGCTGGCGCGCGAGGTCACGCACCGAAATGTAATCCGTATCTACGATCTCGGCGACGCCGACGGTGTGAAGTTCATCACCATGGAGTTTGTCGAGGGCGAGGACCTGCGCGCTCTGCTCAAGGAGAAGAAAAAGTTCTCTCCGGAAGAGGCGGTCGAGGTCATTCAGCAGGCATGCCGTGCGCTCGAAGCGGCACACGGCGTGGGGGTGATCCATCGCGACCTGAAACCGCAAAATATCATGCGCGACAAGACCGGCCGAATTTTGGTCATGGATTTCGGCCTGGCGCGTACTCTCGACGGCGATGGCATGACTCAGACTGGTGCGCTGGTCGGCACCATGGAATATATGTCTCCGGAACAGGCTTTGGCCCAGGACCTGGACCAGCGCTCCGATCTTTTTACCCTGGGATTGATCCTTTACGAGTTGCTGACTGGTGCAACTCCTTTTCGGGCTGAAAGCGCGGTGGCGAGCTTGTTGAAGCGCACCACCGAACGAGCCATCCCGGCTTGCGAGCGTGATGGAACAATTCCTCTTGTGCTCAGCAACATTGTCAGCAAGTGCCTGGAGCGCGATCCCAAATTGCGCTACCAGAGCGCGACTGAATTATTGCGCGACCTCGAGGCGTGGCAGGGCAAATCGGCGGCAGCCACGTTGGGGTTTCAGCCCGCGGTTGAACCCTGGGGCCGCACCATTCACTGGCCGTTGGTTTCCGGAGTTGTGGCGGCGCTGCTCCTGGCCATCATTGGTTACATTTTTCGTGGGCCGCTGTTCTCTTCTTCCGGAAAGAAAAGCGTCGGCCCGGCCATTTCTTTAGCCATCCTGCCTTTTCGCAACGCTTCGGGCGATCCCGGTATGGATTGGCTCGGGCCCAGCCTCGCCGATATGTTGAGCACGGATGTAGGTCAGTCCGCGAGCTTGCATGCCGTATCGCAAGACCGGTTGCACCAGCTATTTTCTGACCTTCGCATTACCCCCAACTCCTCCATCGAGCCTGCGACGTTGCGGCGCGTGGCCGAATTCAGCAATGCAGACACGCTGGTCTGGGGGCAGTACGCAAAATTCGGCGGACAGATACGCATCGATGCCACACTGCAGGATTTAAAGCACGACCGCAGCATTCCGATCAAAATCGAAGGCGTGGATGAGAAAGATATTCCTGGCGCGGTTGACCGCCTGGCCGCAACCATACGGCAGAATCTAGCTTTCTCGTCCGATGTAGTGAAGCAGCTGAAAGCGAGTTCTTTCCAACCCAGTTCCCGCTCCCCTGCCGCATTACGCGATTACAGTCAAGGCATTCAATTGCTGCGAGATAGCAAGAATCTGGAGGCAGTAACAGCTTTCGAATCTGCCACCAAGGATGATCCCGAATTCGCCCTCGCCTATTCGCGGTTAGCGGATGCTGATTCCGACCTCGGCTATGACGGAGATGCCGAGCAGGCCTCACGCAAAGCGGTTGAACTCAGCCAACATTTGCCTCCAGCCGAAAAATACCTGATTCTGGCCACCCAGGCGAGAATCACCAAGGACAACAAAAAGGCGATCGAAGCCTACGAGAACCTTGCCCAGAGCATGCCCGATAATTCCGACGTTGAATCGGCGTTGGCCGGCTTGTACACCGATACCGGCAATTACGATGGGGCCCGCGGGCAGTTAACCAAATTGTTGACCTCGGATCCCAAAAATATCAAGGCTCTGTGGCAGATGGGAGTGCTGGAAGTCGTAAGCGGGAATCCACAGGCAGCCCTCGATCCTTTGAACAAGGGCTTGTCGCTGGCAGTTCAGGTGGACGCACAGGAACTGAAGGCTCTGATTCTGCAATCCATGGGCATTTCCTACCGTTTGATGAACAAGCCGGACGAGGCCATGCGCAATTATCAGGAAGCGATGGCGATTAACCAGAAGCTCGGGCTCAAACGCGCCCTGGCCAGTAACCTCGCTGAAATGGCAGTCGTGCAGAATTCTCAGGGCAAGGCCGACGCCGCTCTTGCCGACTATCAGCAGGCGCTCCAACTTCAACACGAAATTGGCATGAAGAAGGAACTGGGCTCTACACTGATTGATATGGGCGTGGTTTACGAATCCAAGGGGGATTATGACAAGGCTCTGGAAAACTACAAAGAATCCCTGCAGATTCAGCGCGACGCCGGCGATGAAAATTATCAGGCTCTCTGCCTGAACAATATCGGCGGCGTTTATATGGGCAAGGGTGACAGCGATAATGCCTTGATTTACCTTCAGCAGGCATTGCAGCTCAGAGAAAAGCTGAATGTCCCTTCGGCAATTGCCGAGACCCTCTCCGCTTTGGGACAGGTCTACATTAATACCGGCCAATACGACCAGGCTCTGACGACCTCGATGCGTGCTCTCGATCTCTGGCGGAAAGCTGGCAATGCCCGCGGGGCCGCCGACGAATCGCACGACATCGGGCTCATCTTCGAGCACCAGGGACGATTCGGTGCAGCCGTCAATTCCATGCAGGACGCAGTAAATGGCTATCGCAGTGTGGGCAACCGCAGCGGCGATATGGCGGACCTGTTGAACGACTTTGCCGACGCATTGGCACAAGCCGGACGGGGTTCCGAGACCGGACCTTTGCTGCAGGAGGCCGAGTCCCTGGCACATGACTTAAAAAATGAAAGTATGAAAGCCGAGTTGCTCAGCACACAAGGAGATATTCGCCGCTACAGCGGCGATTCGGCAGCGGCCGCGGGATTGTATCAACAGGCGGTACAGGCAGCCATGCGGGGTAAGGATCCGGACGAGATTTTGCTTTGCAGACTATATGCGGCTGAGATTGGACTTGGCCGAGAGAGTGCAGCTTCGACACTCCAGCAACTCCGGAATCTGAAGCAGCAGGCCGACAGCCGCAACCTGAAATATCTCTCGCTGGAAAGCTCTGTCGACAGCACAGAAGCACAGATACAACGCAAGGCATACTCTGAAGCCATACAGGAGTTGCAAGACGATCTCGGAAAGAGCGAACGCCTAGGGACACGCTATCAGAGCACCCGCATTCAATTTCTACTCGGTAGAGCGCTCCGCGTCAGCGGCAAAGCCGGCGAGGCTTCTCAACATTACAGTCAGGCGGTCACTTTAGCGGAGGACATGCGAAAAGATCCTGGCGCGGAGAAACTACTCGAGCGCACAGATTTGAAATCGATGCTCGCTGAAGCGTCACAATATGCTTCCGGCAAGAATTGACTCTGGAGACTCTGGAGGCTAATTCTCCCTTCCTTGAGTTAAAGCCCCGTTCAAACGGAAACCGGTTCCAATCAAAAACTTGCAAGGAAAATGAAGACGCCTTGAAATGTTGCAAGCCTTTGCAAACATCTGGAGCTTTGGAAACGGAGACACGAGTAGATCACTGCACGTCGCAGAAGTGAATGGCCGGCAGCGGTTGCGGCCGGCCACGTCTGGAATGGTAGATCGCCAAGGTTAAGCAACTGCCTTCGGCATGCCAGGGGCAGCTAAAGATTGAAGCGCGCTGGCTTCATCCTTTTGGATATCGAAGACCGCCGCCAGCCGCGTCATCTGAAGCAGATCGTGCACTCTCTTGTTGAGATTGGCAAGTTTCAAATTGCCGCCTTTGTTATGGAAGGTCGTGTGGGTCTTGACCAGCTCGCCTAGTCCGGAGCTGTCAATGTAACTGACACCACTCATATTCAAGATGATTCTCTTGTTTCCCTTGTCTGCCAGATCGCGCACAATCTCGCGCAGCATCACGTTTCCTTCCCCAAGCGTAATTCGCCCACTGATGTCGAGTACAAGCACATCGCCAACTTGCCGAGTATTGGTCTCCATTCTGGCCGGAGTGCTGCGGCCCTCCATGCTGAGGCCGAGCCTGTCAAGGATGTCGCAGGCGGTGGCCGCCGTCGTCTGCGACTCGGTACGAATCACGATCAGAGAGCGTCCCTCTTTGAGCACTTCGCGGAAAAACGCAACGTCTTCGGAACACTTCTCATCTGGCGTAGGCGTGGCGTCGGACTGAGCGGCAGACGAACCGACGGCTGCACCCGCTCCTGCGCCGGCCAGGCCCAGCAGGGCGGCCGCGCCGAAACCGAGGGCGAAAACCGTGCCAATTCCCGGAAGAAGGAGTGAAGCAGCGACCACACCCGCCGTCATTCCCGTCGCTCCTCCCACAAAGCCTCCGACGGATGCGCCAAATTCCTTAGCGATGGATTTCGCCTCGATTTCCGAACGGGTCAAGAAAACGATGGAATCCTCCGGCACCCCACTGCGCCGCAGTTCCTTGATCGCCTCTTCAGCGCGTTCGCGGGACGAAAACACTCCGATTGCGGTTTCCATATGCTCTCTCCAATCCCCAGTTTGGCGCACTCAAGGGCACGCCTATTTATGGCCAGACACTCAATGAGACACTTCGGATGGACTACCAATTCTGGCGCACAACTGTGCACCCAACTGTAGTCTTTGTCAAGCGCAAAGTTCGGCACTAATTGACTAGACTCACCAAGCTATTATAAGACAGGAGTTACCGTGACAGGGCAAATCCCGTGGGTTATCAATCGGAATCTGCGTCAGGTTCCAATCTGTGAGCTCGACGAACTACCGAGAAATCAGTCTCCATGTACGTGTGAGTCGTGTCGCATCGCGGACAGCGAAACTCAATCCGTTCCGGCGGCCAAACTGATGGACGAATCGAGGATTGATTAGGCTCACAACTGCCGAGATAGCCA
>JASHQM010000179.1 GCA_030039165.1 Candidatus Sulfotelmatobacter sp.
TTCTGCGGGTCGGTGGTCAGTCCCGTCATCGAGATGGTTCTCGCAGCCGCAAGCGCGCCAGCATCGGCTGCGCGCTGGGCCTCATCGCTTGCCTGATACAGCGTTCCGATGTCGATCGACAAGCCGGCCATGGCAATGACGGCAAACATGGAGACGGCCACGATGGCCATGGTCACGCCGCGCTCGCGTGGTCGCGCGTCCCGCCGTCTGCGTTGAATGAATGGTCTTAACATGCCTGACTAAAATCCTAGTTCACTCAGTTCTCATTGAAGGCCGTTGCCGAGGTAGTAATACTGGTGGTGGGCGTGAAGCTGTTGCCGAACAATCCGCTTACGCCAGTGAACTGCCACTGATACGGATATTGAATCGTCACACAAGTGCTGACCACATCGACGGTGCCGTTGCTCTCCGCCTGCCAGCAGCCGCGGTTGATGGTCAACGTGGCTGCGGGGGAGCAGGAACCGCCGGTCGAGGTCCAGACCAGCGAGGCTCCGCCGCCCGGCAGGCCAAGCCCGCAGTCGTTGTTGTTCAGCTCGGCCTTCAGATAGCTATCGACCACGTAGTAGGCGTCGCTGACCGATACCGGCAGGCCGGAGGGAGAGGCAAGATCGCCGGCGGGATCGGAAGCTGCGATCCTCGCGCCTTCGCGCACGGCATTCGTCAGTTTCTGCTTGAGCGTGACCGCGTTGCTGAAATCGTAAATTCCCACGACGAAGACGACGAGCACGGGCAGTGAGAGAGCCAGCTCCACGATCTGCGAGGCGCGGCTGTCTCTCAGACGCCTTGCCATAGCTGCGGCGACGGACGAGAAGCGCGACAAAAACGGGAGCTTGCCGATCATTGCGTCTCCAATCGCATTTCCGCTTCCGCGGGCAGCGTGATGTTGCCCAAATCGAGTGAGGTATAGGGGATCAAGAAATGATAAGGATACTTGTAGCCGAAGCTTACCGCGGTTCCGCAAGTGCCGGGCGACCCACCCGTGCTGGTCGAGAGCTGCACGTTGGCCTGCACGCAGACGTTGCTACCGGGCGGATATACGCAAGAAACGGGTCCACCGGAACAGCCGACGAAAGATGGGACAGGTGATGGCTGCTGTAACTGTGCGGTGTTAAGGCTCGCGGCCGTAAGCGCACTGCTCACCGCATTCGAAGCATTCTGCGCATTCTGCGCGGGTGTAGCCGCCGCGCAGGTTGTGCATTGCGGAGCCACCGCCGCGCGCGCTCCCTGCCGCGCCGCCTGCGTGATGGTGCCGTAGATTCGGAACGCCTGGCCAAACCAGAATATCGCGATGAGAATCATGAAGAGCAAAGGCAGAACCAGCGCCGCTTCAGCGACCTCCTGACCCTGTAGACCGCCGGCGCTCCGCCACACAGAAACGGCGCGGGCAGGGCGTGGTTCACCCGGGTCAGCAAGTGCCGGGCCGGTCTGCGTTTTGGCGACTCTCATCTGAAGTGCGCTCATCTCCAGTGCACTCCCCAAAACTCTCCAAGTCCAAATAATACCGTCGTCAGTGCGAGGGCCACTCCGTAGGGAACCTTAAGCGACTCGGGATTATCCAGCGAAACTGCCGCTCCCGGCATGCGCAAGCTCAACAGCGCAAGCAACATGTGCCAGATATTGCGTAAGGTTTCCCCGATCCGCCGCTTATAAATCACCAGCGCCAGGGCCATCAGCCCGGCCACGAAGACGGAATAAAACAATAAGTAAAGCAAGGCCCGCCAGCCGACGATCGCTCCCAACGCCCCCGCCAGCTTCCAGTCACCCGCGCCCAAGCTGCGCAATAAAACCAACGGCAGCAACAGCAGCAAGCCGAGCACAGCGCCGAGAAGCGAAGCCTTCATTCCCGACCAACCGCCCGCCACGGAGTTTGCCGCGATTCCGATAAGCAATGCCGGAACCGTAAGCCAATTCGGGATGCGACGGCTACGCCAGTCCGTCCATCCGGCTACCAGCGCCAGTGCGACCGCCAGCCCCAGTATAATCAGCTTCAAAGCCCCTCAAACGCCCTTCAGTCGCGGATTTTCACATGAAAACTCGAAAGTTTCAAGCCCTACTTCTGCATCAGAGATCGGCATAAAACATGAGGCCCGGAAAACCGTCCGGACCTCATGTTGAAAACCCGAAACTCGAACCCTCAAACGGGGAAGCTTGCCCTAGCGGTGGAATGCTCCCACGGTATTGTTGTGCTCGGCAATAATGCGTCGGGCATTATCGGCCAACGCCTTGGCTTGCGGCAGCAGGTCCAGAGCCTTCAAGATTTCCGGGTCGTTTTCAGCCTGCACCTTCATGCCCTCGTCGCGCCCGAACGCATCGATAAAAATCTCGGCCTTGATGTTCGACCGGATCCAGTCGTTATTGTCGATCAGATCGGCCTGCGTATAGGAGATTCCGGCTTCATCCAACGACTTGTGGAATTCCTGAAGCACGGCATCATCCACTTCGAAGCTCTTAGTGGGATGATGACTCACCACGTAGCGCTTGGCGAAGTTGAAGAACGCAAAGTGTTGCAGCAGCGTGTCCTGGAAGTGGTTGCTCTTGATCGGAGGAATCGTCACATCTGGCGTAATGCCTCCGCCGCCATAAACCGTGCGCCCGCTATCAGTAAGCTTCACTTCACGGTTTGCGGTGTTGTTGGCGGCGTTGTCATCGCGGTTGTAGTAGTAGTCGTAGAGAGAAATGTTGCTGTAGTCGCGCTGAATCAACCTTCCACTCGGCGTGTAGTAATGAGCTGTAGTTAGAGCCAGTCCGGTGTTCTCGCTCAGTGGATAAACCGTCTGCACCAGACCCTTGCCGAAGGTGACTTCGCCCACGATTAAGCCGCGGTCATGATCCTGAATGGCTCCAGAGACAATCTCCGCCGCTGACGCAGTCAGTCGATTCACCAGCACCACAATCGGGTAATCTTTCCCGCCATTGCCGTGCTGCGCGATATAGCGCTTCTCCGCCGAGGCGCGTCCGTGATGGGACACGATGAGCTGACCCTTTTTCAGAAATTTATCAGCTACGCCCACGCCCTCGCTCAACAACCCCCCCGGATTGCCGCGCAGATCGAGGATCAATCCTTTCAGGTCGCCGAATTCATCCAGTGCCTTGGAGACTTCTTCTTCGGTGGTCTCGTTGAACCCGTTCACGTGCATATAGCCGATGCCCGGGCGGATCATGAAATGAACGTCCACGCTGTAGCGCGGGATTTCGTCGCGCACCAAGGTGAACTCCATCGGCTTTTCCACGCCCTCACGCGAGATGCTGATATGAACCGTTGTGCCCTTGGGCCCTTTCAGCATGTCGGCGACATCGGTAGTCGACATATTCTCGGTCGATTTTCCGTCAACCGCGATGATCACATCGCCCGGATGAATACCCGCTCGATAAGCCGGAGTGCCGGTAAAGGGATAAATTACGATCACTTGATTGTTGCGCGGGCCCACCGTCATACCCACGCCGTAATATTTGCCGCGCTGATCTTCGCGCATCAGCGCGTAAGATTTGGGGTCGAAGAAGTTTGAATGCGGATCGAGGGCGTGCAACATTCCCGGTATCGCACCGTTATAGATGGCTTTGTCCGGGTTGACCGGCTCGGCGTAGTTTTCCTCCACAATGGCGTAGACGTCAGCGAATTCTTTTAGGCTGTCCTTGACGTCGTTATCGCCGCTAAGTGGCTGCTGGCCCGTTCGTTGGGCAAACAGAATGCCCAGAAAACCGCAGGCGAGGAGAAAAAAAACTACCAGAGAGAGTGAGCGGCGAGAACTACGAGCCATCGTGAATTTTCCTTATAGAAAGGGTGTGCACCCTGGATACCGCGCTGAGCGCAGTATATCACCTCTATAGACTGCTCCGGCCCCGAATGGTCACCAGGGTAACCATGGCGGGAACTCTTCATTTTAAGATGCAACTGAAACCAAGATGGTTCCAAAGACATAGATTTTCCGGCCTCGACGAACGGATCTTTGGTTTTAGATTTCCGAAAAAGTCTGCATAGTTGAATTGCTCAATAACTCCCCAAAATCGAATTTGGGTCGGCCGTACATGCTCTTGTACGCATCGTTGCCGCTTTCCTACTCCCGCATTATGATGAGGCCATGAGTTTCTCCGACACCATCTTCCTCTTCTTTCTGGCCCTTATTCTCTTCGGGCCGAAGAAGTTGCCGGAGATAGCCCGCCAAGCTGGACGGCTGCTGGCGGAACTGCGCCGCGCCTCCAACGAGTTCCGCTCGCAGATCGAAAGCGAAATCGCCCATCTTGAGCTGGAAAAAAGGCAGAACGCCTCCGCTCAGCCAAGTGCCTCGGCGAGCATGAGTTTGAGCCACGCAACCGATGCAGCAGTGCCGAGGCAAGCAACTCCGGTAACGTTGGAAGCTTTATCGACACCAGAATCAGATAATCTCGTCCCGACATCCCCGTCCAATCCAGCTTTGCCGAAACCAGAGGCAACGAATACCGCCTCAGCGGACTCCGGTACACCGCCCGTGCCCACGGCTGAGTCCTCCGCTGGGCAGGCCCCCCCAACTCCGCAGGAGTCGCATGTCTGACACTGCGACCGAAGCTTCCACCCATACGGAAAAACACGAA
>JASHQM010000180.1 GCA_030039165.1 Candidatus Sulfotelmatobacter sp.
AATCGCCTGCGCGTCAAGCTGACCGGCGGTGAAGAGCAGAGACTCACTCATGCGGCCACGACAAATCCTGAAGCGTATCGTCTTTATCTCGAAGGCCGCCAGCTCTGGTATGGCCGTACGCCGGAGGGTCTGAAGAAAAGCATCGATCTGTTCCGGCAGGCGATTGCCGCCGATCCCAAGTATGCTCTAGCTTACAGCGGGCTGGCAGATACCTATTTCGTGATCCCCAGCTACGGTGCCGGAATCAGTTCGGAGCAAGGGATCGCGCTGGCGCTGGATGCGTCGGAAAAAGCGTTACAACTCGATAGCTCTCTGGCGGATGCGCACAACTCGCGGGCGGGCGCCTTGTCGATGGCGTGGAGGTGGGGGGAATCAGAACAGGAGTTCAAGCGGGCGCTGGAACTGAACCCAAATAGCGCCACCATACATTACTTCTACGCAATTTCGTTCCTGATTCCTCAGAAGCGCTTCGACGAAGCGATTGACCATTTTCATACCGCACTGGCGCTCGATCCGCTCTCACCCATCATGAATACGAACTACGCGATGCTGCTGATGGAAATGCACCGTTATGCAGAGTCGCGGGCACAATATGAGAAGACGCTGGAGCGCGATCCTAATTTCCCGCCGGCGAACTTTAAATTTTCAGACCTACTTGCCGTGCAGGGGGATTTTGCGGCAGCCACCGAGCATTTGCGAAAGTGGTCAGCCGGAATACCGGCCACCACGCCCGATGTCGCGGGTTATCTGAGAATGATGTCTACCATGGAACCGAAAGACGAATGGCTGCCCTCCGTCGCTGGGGTTTACGTCCTCGCAGGAAACCGGGACAAGGCATTTGAATGTCTGGAGAGAGCCTATGCCGGTCACAATCTGGAGTTGGTACTTGAGATCCGATATCCGGCATTCGAGGCCATCCGTGGCGATCCGAGATACGCTGACCTGATGCGGAGACTGAATCTGCCGGAGTAGGAAGCAGGGGTCTGGGTCAGAACTCAGGCGGTAACCGCTTCGCTGGCCTCTGGCCGCTAATCCCTGATCCTGCTACGATAAGCTTTCGGTGAGGCAAACATGCCGCAATATGTGATTGAGCGCGAAATCCCAGGCGCGGGAAAGATGTCGGACGCCGAATTACAGGATGTAGCCAGAAAATCAGTCGGCGTCCTCAAGGAAATGGGCCCGCAGATCAAATGGCTGCACAGTTATGTGACCGGCGACAAAGTGTATTGTGTTTATCTCGCGCCGGACGAAGAAACCGTTCGCGAGCACGCGCGCCGCGGCGGCTTCCCTGCCAACCGCATTGCTGCCGTGAGGCGCCTGATCGATCCGACCACGGCGGGTTAGGTCACGCAGATGTAACGTTCCCCGATTTGGGATCGGCGATGTAACCAAGCGCCTCGTAAATTGCCTGCTCCAGCGACATTTCTGAACCTTCCAGCCAGGCAGCCATCCCCGTAGCAGCGCTTATCGATTGCCGCGCAGTTTCGACGGCCTTTTGCACGATCGCGCCTTCATGCACGCTGAGTGGCGCGCCAACTTTCTTGCGCAGCATGGCCGCGGCTCCCGCCAGGCGAAGCGACTGGAGCGAGTGCGATTGCGTAGCTGCCGTGCGCGCCAGGCATTCCAAAACCCTCGCGATCCCGCGCTTGTGGCCAAGAGCGTGAAACATTACGATGCTGGTTCCATAAAGCTCATTGGATTCCGAGTATTCACCGCTCTCGCGGTGCAGGCCGGCAAGGTCGAACAGCACACTGGCAACTCCCCATTCGTCGCTCAACCGGCGAAACTCAGCCAATGCCTTTTCATACAGCGCCCGCGCAGCTACGGAATCGCCCTTGATGCGGGCCACATCGCCCTGATAATTCAGCGTCCATGCCACCCCCGTGGCGTCATTCGCGCTCTGAAACAGCTCCCGGCATTTACTGTAAAGTGTTTCGGCGCGAGCGAAGTCCCCGCGCAACTTCATCACATTCGCCAGATTGCTGAGCGTCCGCGCCAGGTCCGCTGGTTCACCGCAGTCCTTCCAGATCTCTGCGCATTGCTCAAAAAGTGAGGAGGCCGTAACCAAATCCCCGCGGTCCCGCGCGAACACTGCCTGGGCATTGAGGAGCACTGCAACTCCCGGCTTGTCTTTTTGCTCCGTGCAAATGCTAAGACTTTGCTGGAACAAGTCCCGCGCCGAAGAATAATCTCCCTGCTCTCCCGCCAGAACCGCAGCCGCGAACAGAAGATGGCTGCGCCGCTTTGGATGCGCCCCCGCTCCTTCGAGCTTGAGCAGCCGGCTGATCTTTTCCCGGCCCTCGGACAAATGTTCGCGGCTCTCCCAGAAACGAAACATGGCCGCCCCTAAACGAAGCCCCCAATCCGCATCTTCAGTTGCGATTAAGTGATCGAGGGCCGCCCTCAGGTTGTCGTGTTCCAGCTCAAAGCGGTCGAGCCATTCCGGAGTTGGCGCTTCTCTTGCGCCTTCTTCAGCAAGTACAAGATGATACGCGGCGTGCGCCCGTCGCACCGCCGATTCTTCCCCGCTCTCACTCAGCCGCTCTTGCGCATATTCGCGGATTGCAGAGAGCATCGTAAAGCGCCCCTCGGCTTCACCGGCCTCGATCTGTTGCGCCTCGTTCTGCTGTATGAGGCTCTTATCCACCATCGAAGCCATGCCGTCGAGCACTTCCATCCCAAGGTCGCCCTTGGTATTGCAGACTGCTTCTACTCCTTCAAGCGTGCATCCCCCTGTAAACACAGAGAACCTGCGGAAAAGAATCTGCTCTTCGGGATTCAGCAGCGAATAACTCCACTCCACGGTTCCGCGCAAAGTCTGCTGGCGTGAAGGCAGGTCGCGGGCCCCACCCGTAAGCAGGCGCAGCGAGCTTTCCAGGCGGGTCAGCATCGCGGAAGGAGCAAGCATCTTGATGCGGGCGGCCGCCAGCTCGATCGCCAGAGGCAAGCCGTCAAGGCGCGCGCAAAGCGTCGCCACCGTTTCGGCATTCTCACGGGTCAACCCAAAGTCGCGCTTCACCGCTCGCGCCCTTTCCACAAACAACGCGATGGCAGGAAGGGCCGCTAAGACTTCGAGCGCGGGAATTGATTTCAGGTCGGGTACGGCCAACGGCAACACGGGAAACTCGTGTTCGCCATAAACGTGCAACGCCGCCTGGCTTGTGACCAGCAGTTTGAGTTTGGGGGCGATCGAGAGGAAGTCTGACGCAACCCATGCGGCCGAAACCAGATGCTCAAAATTATCCAGCAGCAGAAGCAGCGGCTGGCCCGCTCCGGCCAAATGATTCTTGAGTATTTCCGGCAGCGGCCGATCGCCGCTGGGCCGTATGCCCACCGCTTGCGCGATCGCGGAAGCAATCATTTCCGGTTCCCTGACTGCCGATAGCGGAACAAAACTGACGCCTCCCGGAAACTCGCGGGCCATTTCCCGTGCCGCATGCAAGGCGAGACGTGTTTTGCCGGTTCCACCCGGGCCCGTAAGCGTCACCAGCCTTACATCGTCGCGGCGAAAAATCTCTTGCAGCGCTGTGAGTTCTCTCTCCCGCCCTATCAGGGCTGTGCGCTGGACCGGCAAGTTGACGGGGCCAGGCTCCGCCGAGCGAGCCGGCATATCGACCAGATGATCGCGAATCGCCGCCAGGTCGCGCGCCAGGTCGACCGTCGAGTGATAGCGCTTGGCGCGATCTTTCGCCAGGCAGCGCTCGATTATCCAGATGCATGGTACAGGCACCTGCAACGTTTGGTCGCCGATACCGTTAGGCTGATCGCGGAGAATTGCAGCCAGAGTCTCCGCATGCGTGTCTTTGCGAAAGGCAGGCTGGCCAGTCACCATTTCGTACAGAACCGCGCCAAAGGAAAACTGGTCCGTACGAAAATCTACTTCGCTGCCGGTGGCCTGTTCCGGCGACATATATCCGACGGTTCCCATCACGACGCTTTCCAGTGTGAGTTCAGTCGGGCTGTCCGACTTCGACGCCTGCTGGGGCGCAAGCAGTTTTGCCAGGCCGAAGTCCAGCACTTTGGCAGTGCCGTCTGGCGCGACCATCAGATTGTCGGGCTTCAGGTCGCGATGAATGACGCCGATTTCATGCGCCTTGGCCAGCGCATTGGCGACTTGCACAGCGATCGCTATTGCCTGACCGAACGCAATCGGACCCGATGCCAGCATCGCTCGCAGAGTTTGGCCGGCCACCAACTCCATGGCGATGTAGTGCGTTTCATTGGCGTGGCCCAGCTCGTAGATCGTGACGATATTTGGGTGGTTGAGCGCGGATGCAGCCCGCGCCTCCTGCTCAAACCTCAGAATGCTGTCCGGGCGCGAGGTGTTGTTGAGTGAGATGGTCTTGATGGCTACTTCGCGGCCGAGGCGTGTATCCTTGGCTCGGTAGACCTCGCCCATTCCCCCTCCGCCCAGCCGTTGCATGATTTCGTAAGCTCCCAGGCGCGTACCGGGCATCAGGTTCGACCCCGATGAATTGGAGGCGGACAGATTCATAGGAATTTCCTGCGACGTGGTGAGTGGTTTGCTGCGCGCGTGCAGGTAGCGCGAATTCTCACTTGATCCTTGCCTGGCGAAGCAGATCTTGATCTTAGCGGCGGCCCCGGCGTGCGTTTATAATACCCGAACTTCAGGAGCGAATCATGGATGTACGATCCTTGCAACGGCCGTTAAAAGACGGGTATCGCCAGAATCCCACCAGTTCCAAAATCACGCTGACCGCGCGCGGCAGCCAAACCGACGCTCCTGTGGCCTGCTCGGTCGATCTGGGACGCGCCATCTATGCCGCGCAGGCACACAGCGGAGTGGGCGGAGCGGGTACGGGCGCATGCTCCGGTGATCTTCTCCTTGGGGCGCTCGCAGCCTGCGCACAAATCACCTGCCAGATGGTGGCCGCGGCCATGGGAATTCCAACCGAAGCGATTGGCGTCACGGTCGAGGGCGATTTGGATTTGCAGGGTACTCTCGGAATGTCGAAACAAGCTCCGGTGGGATTTGAAGAAATACGAGTGAAGTTCGACGTTAACGCGTCCCGGGAGAGCGAGGAGCAGTTAAATGCTTTGCACGCCAAGACAGAACAATATTGCGTCGTATTGCAAACGCTGCTTCACCCGCCCAAGATCATCAGCCTCTGGGGTGATAAGACCAGAGGCTGATGTTCCTGCCAATCGGGCTGGTGCGGCGAATTAGGTTCCTCCAAAAAATTTGGGGCCAGGGTTTTTTACTAATCCCTGGCCCCTGACCCCTGTTTTCAAGCCCGCGTTGTCAGCACGTGATCGCGTTGCTCCACGGGAGGTTTGATCGGCGGCGTCGAAAGTATCTTCGCCGCCAGACCCTTACCCACTTCCGGCAATGACACCTGCAACGCCTCTTCAATCGTCTTCACGTAGTGAATATCGAGTCCTTCGATCTGTTCTTTCGTGAGGTCCTCATCTACATTCATCTGGTTTTCTGCAGGCAGAATGATGGTGGTGACGCCGGCACGTTTCGCGGCCAGCACTTTTTCTTTAATGCCGCCCACCGGAAGTACATTGCCGCTCAGCGTGATCTCCCCCGTCATTGCCGTGAGCAGGCGAACGTTGTGACCGGAAAGTAGCGAAACCAGAGTGGTTGCCATCGTCACTCCAGCAGAAGGACCATCTTTGGGTATCGCGCCCGCCGGCACGTGCATGTGAATATCGTGATCAGCGAAAAATCCTTCATCTATGCCTAGTTGCGCCGCATTCGATCTCACCCAGGTCAGAGCCGCCTGCATCGACTCCTGCATCACCTGGCCGATCTGACCGGTCATGGTGAACCCTCCCTTGCCCTTCATGGCATTGGCTTCGACGAAGAGCACATCTCCACCTGCAGGGGTCCACGCTAGCCCGACAGCTACGCCAGGACGCTTCGTCCGCTCCTCGATTTCTCCTTCTGACCGCACCTTGATGCCGCCCAGAAAATCCTGAATGACATCCTGCGTCACTACCAGCTTTTCAGTCTTCCCTTCGGCCAGCCGCCGTGCCTGCTTGCGGCAGATAGTTCCGATGGTCCTTTCCAGGCTGCGCACACCGGCTTCCCGCGTGTAATGGCGGATGATGTATCTGACTGCCTGCTCGGGAAATTCGATCTGTTCTGCCGTGACACCGTTTTCGTCAGTTTGTCGCGGAATCAGATAACGGAAGGCGATATGCACCTTCTCTTCCTCGCTGTAACCTTGCAGCTCGATGATCTCCATGCGGTCGCGCAGCGGCTCGGCAATCGGGTCAAGCATGTTGGCTGTCGTAATGAACAGCACTTTCGACAAATCGAAGGTGACGTCGAGATAGTTGTCGCGAAACGTCGAGTTCTGCTCGGGATCGAGCGCCTCCAGCAGCGCCGAAGCCGGATCGCCGCGGAAGTCGCGCCCGACTTTATCGATTTCGTCGAGCATGAAGACCGGATCTTTGGTTTCTGCGCGGCGAATGCCCTGAATGATCTGTCCCGGCAGCGCGCCGATGTATGTCCGTCGATGCCCGCGAATTTCGGCTTCGTCATGCACGCCGCCCAGCGACAACCGCACGAACTTACGGCCCAAAGCGCGCGCAATCGATTTGCCGAGCGAGGTCTTGCCCACGCCCGGAGGTCCCACGAAGCAAAGAATCGGACCCTTCATGTTCGGCTTTAACCGCCGCACGGAAAGGTAATCCAGAATGCGGTCTTTCACCTTCTCGAGATCGTAGTGATCGGTATCCAGAATTTCCTTTGCCTTGGGAATCTCAATCTCCTGGCCGGAAGTCTTCGACCACGGAAGCACGGCCAGCCACTCGACATAGTTTCGCGTCAGCGAATAATCGGCCGCCATCGGCGACATGCGCGAAAGCCGCCCTAGTTCTTTCAGGGCTTCCTTCTTGACATCATCGGGCATGCCGGCATCATCAATTTTCTTCTTTAGATCCTCCACGTCACGCTGGCCTTCGTCCTGCTCACCCAGCTCTTTCTGGATGGCCTTCATCTGCTCGCGCAGGTAGTACTCACGCTGCGTCTGCTGCACGCGATCCTGCACTTCGCTCTGAATCTTGTTGCGCAATTGCTGAACTTCCAGTTCCTTCGCGAGATGCTGATTGATCTTTTCCAGGCGCACCCGGACATCCAACGTCTCTAGTACGTCCTGCTTATCGGGCGTCGAAAGCGATGGCAGAGACGAAGCGATGAAATCGACCAGCCGTCCCGGCTCGTCAATATTCATAGCGACGGTCGAGAGTTCGTCAGAAAGGGTCGGCGACCCGGCGACGATCTGCTGAAACAGAGTCAACACATTACGCTGTAACGCTTCCACCTCAGAGGTCTCGGGTGGAATCGCCTCGGGAATGGGCGAAACCCGCGCTCGCATGAACGGAGTTAACTGTGTGAACTCGCCCAGGCGCACCCGTTCCAGTCCCTCTGCGAATACAAACAGGCTCTGGTTGGGCATCTTGACCACTTTATGAACGATCGCCGATGTCCCCACGGTGTAAAGATCGCTGGCTTGCGGATTGTCGACCCGCGCCTCGCGCTGGGCGACTACAACGATCGTTTTGTCTTCCCCGAGGGAATTAATCAGTTGAACAGAGCTCTCCCGGCCCACCGTCAGCGGTAAAACGGCATGAGGGAAAAGAACCGTATCCCGTACCGGCAGCACCGGCAAAGCCCGTACGTCGTTGCTTTCCCGATGTTTAGCTTCGGAAAGCGGTTGCTGGCTCATTGGCACTCCTTGAGTGTAACTCACTCAAGCTTAGATGAGATCTGTCGGGAAAGGTTTCACTTCCCCGGCTTTGAGACCCACATTGTCTGATTCTATCGGCAACTTGCCTTGGTGCACATGATATCCGAGGTGCAACGCCTAGTGAGGAAAAAATTAGTCGGGCAGCTGGTTAATGCCAGGAGGATAACGGCTATCACCCCGCACGATAGATTCCCAGCACTTTAATGAACTCCGCGACTTCGCCCAGGTGCCGCAGCGCATTGCGCGCCGCTTCGTTGTCGCCACAGAGGAGATCCGCGTAAAAAACGTATTCCCAAGGGCGTCCGCGCAGCGGCCGTGATTCGATTTTGCTCAGGCTGATATTGCGCAATGCGAAGACGCTAAGCGACTTGAACAGCGCGCCGGGCACGTTCTTGACTTTGTACGCAATCGAAGTTTTGTTCGCACCCAGGGCAACAACACCCTGGTAATACAGTGCGTGGACGCTTCCCTTCCCACGGGTTGCGGGCGCGCTTCTTGCTGGGGCTGCAGTGAGTTTCTTTCCCTTGCGAATCAGAAGGAATCGTGTGAAGTTGCGTTTGTCGTCTTCCACTCCGGCGGCAAGAATTTTGCCCGAGTATTGATGGGCGGCCCGCCGGCCCGCGATCCCGGCGGCATCGGTGAGGTGTTGGCTGACAACATGCTTCACACTTCCCGCGGTGTCGTAGAACGGAACCGGCTCGATGCCGGGATGCCGCCGGAAAAATTCCCGGCACTGATCGAGCGCCACAGGATGCGACAGGACCTTGCGAACTGCACTCAGCTTTACTCCTGGCGCGGCAATGATGTTGTGAACGATTCGCAGCAGGAATTCAGCCTGAATATAAACTCGGCGCGCCACCAGCAGATCGGCGTGTTCCGCGACGGTTCCGGCCAGGGAATTCTCGATGGGAATGAGTGCCGCTGCAACCGATCCCCCCTCAACCCGGTCGAAAACCTCCGCCGAACGCGCGCAGGGCACGACTGTGCAGCGCGGCAGCATTCGCGCGGCAGCTTCGTGGCTAAATGATCCCAGTTCCCCTTGAATGGCAACCTTCATGACCAAGCAAGGTAGCTGGAGAAGTAGGGATGGTGCAAATCATTTCTTGCAGCAATCACCCCTACTTCGATCCCGCATCCACAGCCGCCAGCTTTTCCCCACCATCGCTCGCTAATCGCGTCAGGAAGGGGAAAACCGGCGTGATCTCGAAGGGCATCTTTTCGCGCGCCAGGGCCAGGGTCACGGGGCGAGCCTTGACTAGCTCAACCTGGTCGCTCCAGGGGTCAAGCTTGATTCTCCCGCCCAGGGGCAGCGCCGCGATCTGATCGATGCGGTGCTCATCCAGTTGCGGCGCAGTCGCCAACAGACTCGACATGCGCAAGCTCTTGCCCGCCGCCAGCCCATTGCCCATATGCGGACGGATCAGGTTGGGTAATTGCCGGGCGCGCAGTTGAAGCTCGCGAAGGAACAATCCCGCGGCTCCCAGCTTTTCTTTATAGGGAGAATTTTTCAGCAACTCCATCCCTTTCGCGTCGGCGGCGTCTTCATCCGACTGGCGGCGCTTGAAGTCCAGCCGCTGAAACGACTGCTCGTCGGGGAAGAACATCTGGTCGTTGAATGCCAGCCGCGCATCGAGCGAGTGCCCCAGTACGATGTGACTCAACTCGTGCGCCAGCACCATGGCCAGCGAGGCTTCATCCGGCAGCACATCCAACAGGCCCCGGCTGAGCACGATGGTGTGCCCCATGGTGAAGGATTCTAATGGCGCCGTCAGCAGAACGCGGCAATGTACATCGCCCTGGACATCAAGATTGTTTGTCACCAGCAGATTGTTGACCACCGTCTGCAACACCTTGTCGACTTCCCCGGGAGGCGCCAGCAGCCCCACTTTTTGCAGCCGCTCGATCGCATTGTCTTCCGCCTGGTGCTCCCACATGCGTTCGGCGACGACCGGAGTCGCGTCGGCGGAGACTCCACTCTGGTCCTTCACCGGCTGCTCGGACTCCACCACAATCTGCGTGAACTCTTCGTTGCGATTCTTCGTCAGGTTCTTCAGGTCATAGCCCCATAATCGGGTCTGAGCTTTCAGGTGCGCCGGTCCCGAACCGTTCTCCCCCTCCGATTGCTCGCTGTAGACGTAGGCCGGCAGCCACAGTCCAGGCTGAAGATTCAGCCGCCAGCTGTCGAAGTGCAAGTAGAAGTTAGTGCTCGAAACCCGCGAATAACTGCCGTTGAAGCGCACAATATTGTATTCGCGGTCCTCCACCCACATGCGGCCGACAAAACGGCCCGGCGGGGCATCGTCTTTGGGCTGCACGTCGATCACGATGCAGCGCACTTCGCCCAGGAATTCCCGGCGTACGAAGGTGAAGTCGTAATATTTCTTATAGAGATCGGTGTCGGGCACCACCATCTGCGCAAACCCCAGCGGCTCAAAGTGTGGCGAGAAAATCTCCGCCAGTTGGCTCAGCCGGCTGTGGCCACCCTGCCCGGCGAAGGAAATGTCCTCGGGACCATTGCTCATATCGAGCCGTCCGAGAAAATATTCGTCCTTGACGGGAATCGCGTCGCCGTCGGCGTTGCCTTTCAAATGCTGAACGTAGGTTTCGACCAGCGGCCGCAGATTGCGCATTTGCGCCAGCAGCACATGCTCGCGCTCGACCACGCGATCGATCAAATCATCGAAGGAAGCCGGTGCGACCGCTGTGGAAGCGGCTGGCGAAACCGACGACCCCAGCGGCACCGGCGCCGCCACACTTGCCGGATGCGAATCCTGCGCGGCGCAAACCACTGCGAAAAAAAACAAACTCAGCCCTAAAAGGCTTTGCCCAAAACGATGCATACCGCTTCCTTTCGAGAGAACAGACATCTATTTGCCACCGGCTAATTCTTGCAGAGATAACGCTCGATACGGGCTGGCGATTGGGCAGCTAGCAAGACTTGCACCACCCGCGGATTAGAAGGGGTTTATAGGATGGAGGCCGAAGCACCGAGGGTCGTAGTTGTGCATTCCATTGCAGAGCTCTCAGCCGATGGCAAAAAGGGAAAGCAGGTTCCTCGTCTTCGCAGAATTGCCCTCTGCAGCTAATCCTGTTCCGCTCGAAGTCGCGACCCTCGAATTCAATCGCAGTCTGTTTAACGCCCCGGCTTCAATTCTTTTTCCAGCACCAGGGCATCCACCCCGTTGGAGTAATACCGCGGCCAGGTACGGACCACGCTGTACCCATGACGTTTATAAAAAGCCAGGGCAGAAACATTATCCACGGCGGTTTCCAGTTCGACGAGACGGGATCCCGCCGAAAGCAACCGCTCCTCGGCCGCACGCAGCAACAGCGATCCCACTCCCGATCGCCGTGCCGCGGCCAGCACATCGATGGTTATGATATGGCCGGAGCCGCGATCGCCTTCCGCCACAATGAATCCTGCGATGTGGTCTACCCGGGAAGGCTGCGGAGAGGTTTGCCGGGCCGTTCGCGGTCTTCGCTCTGCCGCCGATTGCTGCGCCACCAGCGTGAAGGCTTGCGGCCGCCGGATGTAATAGTTCAATTCCCTGTGCGAATAAGAAATTCCCGCAGGGAAGCATTCCTGGTCGATGCGCCACAAGTTTTCGAAGTCCGCCAAGTGGAAATCCCGAACTATGAAGGGCACGCTGGTATTGTATCGAGTGACAACACTCTGGGCCGCAAAGCAATCTAACTTAATCTATCGTCCGCTGATCTGGCCTCTTGCCTCGCCGCAACCTCGGACGTACCATATGCATCAGAGGAAGCATTGTGGCGCGCCTGCTCCTGATCGATGTGGCGAGCTCTGTGGCCGTTCTGGCTCTTTGGTACTTGGTGTTCTCCAGCTACAACCGGAAAAAAGGGGCGGCAGTGCTGCGCTGGGTGCAGTCCGCGTGCGATGGCAAGGGGCGTATCACCGAATCGCGTTGGCTGGGAAGTTCTCACCTTCAGGCGCGTTTGTACTTTCCCTCCCACTGGTTTGAGAACGCCCGGGTCAGCGTACGCTTCCGCCCGCGTGCCCTGCCGGTGCAGTGGATCATAAGCTGTTGGCATCGCCAGAAGGAAACTCTCACCTTCGAAGCCGACCTTGGTGGCTCTCCCGCGTTTCACCTCGAGGTCGTGCGTCATCGCTGGAGCGCCCGCAACCGGGGCAGCATTTCCGCGACCAGCACAGAGCGTGAGTGGGACATCTACCAGCCCGCCCCGATCATCCTTACCACCCGTTCCCACTGGAAGCAGGACGCCAGCGCGGAACTCAACGCTCTGATGTCTTCGCGGCGCCAGGATATTTTGCAAGTTCGCTTTCATCCCGAATCGCCGCAGTTTTCCGCCACGGTTCACCTGCAAACCCTCTCTGATCCCAGCACGGCTTCCGGATTTGTCAGCGCCTTGCGCGAAATCGCCGCTGGCGCTTCCGCCCACCGCCAGTGACTGCCGCGATCGAAGAACATCCCCAACTGCCGTAGGAAGACTCGGGATGTGAGGACACTCGTCCAGGCGTCACGAACCTGCACCCGCAGCAAATGCTTAAGAACCCGAAAATGCTTTTGACAGGATCTCGATCCGCACCTCCATGATGAAAGAACTTGCATAGTCACAAAAGTATCTTCGTTAACTTTTTGCTGGCGTAAAATCGCCTGCCAGTGCAGAATGTCCCTGCTCTCCCCCGAATCGCAAATCGCGAGGTCGCCTAAATGCAAGACCGCTATGCGATGGCCGCATCTCGCTTGGTTAGCTTTGTCTTCCTTATCTCTTTTCTGGTTGTCTCGAACGTTCTGGCTGCGCAGCCATCGGTGGGACTCAATCCCTCTAGCCTGAGTTTTGCCAATCAGTTGGTCGGCTCGCCCAGCAGCCCGCAACAGGTCACTCTGACAAACACTGGTAACGCGTCGCTCTCGATTACCAAGATTAAAATATCCAGCGGCAACAGCGGCGATTTCTCGCAGACTAACAACTGTGGCTCTTCCCTGAAGGCGAACGCGAGTTGCACCATCAACGTGACCTTCACCCCTGCGAAACTTGGCAATCTATCCTCCGACCTCAGCATCACTGACAATGCGTCGGGAAGCCCGCAGTTGGTTCCTGTCAGTGGCGTCGGTGCCGCGCCGGCCGTCACCCTCTCGCCCGCCAACCTGACCTTTAGTGGAGTCCCGATAGGAAGCAGCAGTTCGCCTGCTTCCATCACCGTCACCAACTCGGGAACGGCAACGCTCACCATTGCGAACATTGCCGCCAGCGGAGACTTCTCGCAAACCAATACCTGTAGTTCACCCATCGGTGCAGGGTCGACGTGCACCATAAACGTCACCTTCACTCCCACGGAGGTCTGGTCGCGCGGCGGGAGCATCGTGCTTACGGATAACGCTTATCAGTCTCCGCAGCAGGTTGCATTTCTGCTCGGCATGGGCAACAGCGGAGCGGCAGTGAAGCTTTCCACAAAATCGCTGGGTTATGGCAGTGTGCCGGTGGGAACCACAACTTCCGCGAAGACGGTAACGCTCACTAATTCCGGTTCGGCCGCATTGAACCTCAACAGCATTATCGCCAGTGGCGATTACACTCAAACCAACAACTGTCCCGCTTCGCTCAACGCCAATTCGAATTGCACCATAAACATTACATTCACCCCCTCGGCCACCGGCGCGCGCACCGGATATCTCACTTTCAGCGATACCGATCCCTCTCTTCTGCAAAGCGTCGCGCTGAATGGAACCGGCACGGTTCCCAACGCTCAAACCAGTGTCAACCCTCAACAGGCATCGCTGACGCCGTTTCAGGCGCAGCAGTTCACTGTAGCCATCGGGGGCGTAAATAACCCGAGCGTGACGTGGTATGTGGATGGAATTGCCGGTGGTAACAGCACGGTTGGAACGATTTCGAGCGCAGGTCTGTACACTCCTCCATCGATGGCTGGCTCGCACATCATTCGCGTGACCAATAACAACAATTCCAATCAGACTGCGGTTGCGTTTGTGGGCGTCGACAACTTCGCCGGAACTTTCACCGGCAAGAACGACAATATGCGCACCGGGCAGAACCTGAGCGAATTCGCCTTGACCACCGGCAACGTGAACCGCAATCAGTTCGGCAAGCTCTTTTCTTATGCCGTGGATGGTTATGTCTTCGCGCAGCCTCTCTATGTCGAAGGCGTAAACATCCCCAACCAAGGCATTCATGATGTTGTCTACGTAGCAACCGAAGGCGACAGCGTTTTTGCCTTCGATGCCGATAATAACGGCGCCGGCGGCGGCCAGCTTTGGCAGACTTCGTTCACCAACCCCGCCTCGGGTGTCACCACGATTCCTCAAGCGGACGTGGAAAACGGCAATGACATTCCTGTACAGATCGGCATCACCGGAACCCCTGTAATCGATCCTACAATCAATACGCTCTTTGTGGTTGTCCGTACCAAGGAGGTTACCAACGGAGTCGCCAGCTACGTGCAACGCCTGCACGCGCTCGATATCACCACGGGAGCCGAGCAGGCGGGCAGCCCGGTCGTAATTTCGGCTTCGATAAGCGGAACGGGTATCGGCAGCAGCGGAGGTACATTATCTTTCGACGGCCTGCGTGAGAACCCGCGCCCTGCCCTGCTGCTTACCAACGGTGTCATCTATGTCTGCTGGGCTTCGCTCGAGGATATTGAGCCATTCCACGGCTGGATTATCAGCTTCGAGGAATCTCCTCTGCAACAAGTGAGCGTCTTTAATACCACACCCAACGGAGAAGAAGGTGGCATCTGGATGGGCGGCGGCGGCATGGTGGCCGATGACGAAGGCAATCTCTTCGTCTCCACCGGCAACGGCACCTTCGACGCGAACATTGGCGGCGTCGACTACGGCGACACTGTCCTTAAACTGACGCCTTCCATGAGCGGCCTTTCCGTGGGCGATTATTTCACGCCCTACAATCAGTCCTACCTCGCCAGCCAGAATTGGGATTTGGCGGCCGGTGGCCCCGTGGTTCTTCCCGATCAGCCCGGCGCTTATCCTCACGTAATGCTGGCCGCCGGCAAGGGCGGCGCAGTTTTCGAAATCAATCGTGACTCTATGGGTGGTTTCAACTCGAGTGCGAACCAGAACTTGCTCACCATTCCGCTTGGTGATGGCAACGGCATAATCGGTTCCGGCAATCGCGCGGCTGGTCCGGCTTACTGGCAGGAGTCTGTCTACTTCTCCGGTTCCAGCGTGGTTCCCAATCAGTACAGCATGCAAAACGGGTTAATTTCGGTCGCGCCGGCAGCACAATGGACCGTCCAGTTGGGTTATCCCGGCGGTTCGCCTGTGATTTCGGCGAACGGAAATACCAATGGAATTGTGTGGGTGGTTCAGACTGATCGCTACAACTCCATGCTACCCGCAATCCTGCGGGCTTTCGACGCAGCCAATATTTCCCGCCAGCTTTATAACAGCAGCGATGACGCCAGCCGCGACACCGCCGGGCCGGCCGTCAAGTTCGTTGTCCCGACCGTTGCCAACGGAAAAGTGTTCCTCGGCACCGAGACTGAGCTCGATGTCTACGGGTTATTGCCATAAATGGTGGCCAGAACACTCCGTAGCGGAAAGATACTTCTGCCCAAATTTCTGCAGGCGTTTTGCCGATACCGCATAGGATCAGTGTTTTGCTTCCCGTGACTGATTTCCCGCTCACGGCAGCATGTTGCCGATTCTTCGAATCTGCGCGCCCACGCCCTTTAGTTTTTCTTCAATCTTTTCGTAACCGCGGTCGATATGATAAACGCGGTCGATGATGGTTTCCCCATCGGCTACGAGCGCCGCCAGCACCAGCGACGCGCTGGCGCGCAAATCGCTGGCTAACACCGCCGCTGCGCTGAGCGGGGATTTGCCGCGCACGACGGCCCGCCGCCCTTCAATCTTGATATTTGCCCCCATGCGCACTAACTCCAGCGCATGCATGAACCGGTTCTCAAAAATATTCTCGGTAATAACCGCTGCGCCCTCCGCCTGCGTTGCCAGAGCCATAAACTGCGCCTGCATATCGGTCGGGAAGCCCGGATACTCTTCCGTTGTTACATCCGCTGCAGTCAGCGGATTGTCTCCCATCACGCGCACGCAATCGGCGGTGACTTTTGTCTTTACTCCTGTTTCCTTCAGTTTGCTGAGAATCGCCGCCAGGTGGTCGGGCTCGCATCCTGCAATATTAAGATCGCCGCCGGTCAGAGCTCCGGCAATTAAGAACGTGCCAGCCTCGATGCGGTCAGGAATGATGCGGTGCTTCGCTCCCTTTAACTTGCTGACGCCCTTTACGCGAATCGTCGGCGTACCGGCGCCCTCGATCTTGGCTCCCATTTTGTTGAGCAGCGCAGCCAGATCGGCGACCTCGGGCTCACGCGCGGCATTCTGCAGAATGGTTTCTCCTTCCGCCAGCGTCGCTGCCATCAGCAAATCCTCGGTGCCGGTAACGGTAATTTTGTCGAGAACGATCTCCGCGCCTTTAAGACGGCTGGCGGTCGCCTCAATGTATCCGTGGTCTTGTGTGATTTTGGCGCCCAGCCGTTCCAGGCCTTTGATGTGCAGGTCGATCGGTCTCTGGCCGATGGCGCACCCGCCCGGCAGAGAAACACGCGCGCGGCCACAGCGCGCCATCAGCGGCCCGAGCACAAGCGTCGATGCTCGCATGGTTTTGACCAGCTCGTATGAAGCCTCGGGCGTAGCCACCTTTTCGGCGTGAATCGTCGTGCGATGGTGTGCGCGTCCGTAACCGAGTTCCACTTCCGCGCCCATGGCCGCGAGCAGTTTGCGCGTCGTCTCGATGTCGCGCACCAGTGGAATGTTTTCGAGAGTGACTGGCTGGTCGGTGAGCAGAGCCGCGGCCATGCAGGGCAGCGCCGCATTTTTCGCGCCGCTCACACGGACGGTACCCAGCAGCGGCTCCCCGCCGCGAATAACGAATTTATCCATGGCTCGGTTTCGAGGGCTTAGACTTCGCGATGAATGAACATTTTATCGAGGACAAAGCAAGGGATAGGTAATCGGGAGGGTACCGACTCTCGATTGAACCGCGGCTCGAGACGCTGGCGGCAATCCGCTGAAGACGACAAACCTAGAGAACTTACCAGATCCTCACCCGCTCTTCCGGCGCCAGATACAACTTCTCCCCTGGCTTTACGTCGAACGCCGCGTACCACGCATCATTATTGCGTACCGTGTCAGCCCGGTATTCGGCCGGCGAGTGCTCGTCGGTCAGAACCTGCTGGCGCAAAGCGGCGTCGCGAATCTTTTCGCCCCAGTTCTGCCCGAAGGCGATGAAGAATTGCTGATCGCCGGTGAAGCCATCCTGCGAAGGAGCTTCCTTGCCGCCGAAAGAGGCGCGGTAGCCGTCATAAGATGCGGCCACGCCCCCAAGATCCGCGATATTTTCTGCGATGGTCTGCTTTCCGTTCACGTGCAAATCGGGAAACGGCTTATAAGTATCGTACTGTGCCGCCAGTTTGCCCGTGGCCTCCTCGAAATGTTTCAGGTCATCCGGCGTCCACCAGTTGCGCAGCGCACCGGTCGAATCGAATGTGCTGCCCTCGGTGTCGAACGTGTGGCTGACTTCGTGCCCAATTACCGCTCCAATCGCACCGTAGTTGACGACGGAGGGCGCTTTCGGATCGAAAAACGGCGGCTGCAAAATCGCGGCTGGAAAGTTCAGCGCATTTTGCAGCGGCAGATTGACCGCGTTCACCGTCTGCGGCGTCATCGACCATTCCTTGCGGTCCACATCTTTTCCCAGGCGGCCGATCGCGTAATGGTACTCAAACAGCGAGCCGCGCCAGAGATTGCCGAAGATATCGTCTTCCTTGATCTCCAGTCCGGAATAGTCGTGCCAGGTTTCCGGATATCCGATTCCGACATACAACGCACTCAACTTAGCTTTGGCTTCCGCTTTGGTCGCTGGATTCATCCATGTCAGCGCGTCTATTCGTCTGCGGAACGCTTCCACGATATTGCGCACCATTGCCTCGCCCTGCGCCTTGGCCTCAGGGGAGAAATATCTCTGCGCGTAGATACGCCCTACATCATCGCCCAGCAAGTCGTCCACGGTGAAAACCCCGCGCTCCCACCGGGGACGCTGCTGCGGGATCCCATAAAGTTCTTTTCCGAAAAAGCCAAAGCGCTCATCGTTGAGCGCTTTGGGCAAAACGCCCGCATACGATTCGATGAGGTGAAACGAGAGCCAATCCTTCCAGGTTTCCAGTGGTTGGGATGCAACTAACTGCGACTCTCCGGTAAAGGCGGCCGGTTGCCACACAATGAACTTCTTGCGCTCCGAAAGTTCTGCGCCGCGAAAAAATTCGTCCCAGTCAAGGCCCGGAGCCTTCGTCGCGAAATCTGATTGATTCCACGGATTATTTGCCTTATGAATGTCTTCGTTATCGGCGATGCTGGTGTGTTTCTCAGCGATCTTATGTTCCAGCTCGACGATGCGTGCGGCGCAAGCGTCCACATCGCTGAATCCGGCCAGCTTCAGCATCGCCGCCACATGCTTCTGATACTCTTCCCGAGTCTTTTTCATCTGTTCGCTGTCTGACAGGTAATACTCGCGATCGGGAAGCTGCAACCCGCCCTGCAACAAATAAGCCGTGTAGTGCGTCGAATCGTTGAAGTCAGGCGCAGTCCAAAGCCCGAATAGATTGTGCGTGTGGAAGTTGGTGTTGTTCAACGCATCCACGTCAGCCCGCATGCTGGCGCCCAAAGCGAAGGCCAGTTCCTTTTTGTCCTGAATCGCCGCAATCTCGTCGAGATGCGGCTTAATGGGCGCCAAGCCTTTTGCCTCAATCGCCTTTTCGTCCATATACGAGTTGTACAGATCGGCGATCTTTCGTTCCGGCGATCCCGCTGCTCCATTCGCTTTCGAAACTTCCTGTATAAGATCGGCGGTGCGCTTGTTGGCCAGATCGTCGAGAATCGTAAAAACTCCCACGCCCGCTCGGTCGTTAGGTATTTTAGTGCGCTTGATCCAGTCGCCATTGGCGTAAAGATAAAAATCGTCGCCCGGCTTTACCGAGCGATCAAGGTTCGCGACCTGAATTCCATGAGTCTTCGGCTCATTCGCAGCCGGCTCCTGCGAAAAGGTCGCGCAAACTAGCGAGATGATTATCGGCACAGGAAAAAAAATAGAAAATTTAGGCGTGAGTTTCATTGGGACCATCCATATAGAGCGAGAGAATCTCGGCAGATGCAGCGATCGAGCAACGGCTAGACTATCACGTCACCGGGCTTCTGCTGTACAACTGCGCCTCCTGACACTTAACAATTGTTGCTCTGGCGGGTTTTCATCCTACCACCGGCACCTCGATCGGGCTCCGGCTTCCATATTTCTTGAAGACTGACTGGCGCGAGACCACCCCTTCCAAATGCCATGAATCCGCGCGATTCACCACGGGCACGAGCGAATAGTCATTCACATAGCGCAGTGCCGAATCCAGGGGCATATCCGGATAAAGGCTGGGAATCGACTGCCGCGGCAAAACCGATGCCAGCGTGTGCTCGCCCTTGCCTTCCCGAAATAACCGCTCCAGGTGCTCCCGCGTGATAGCCGCCCATCCCGTCGGATGCAATCGCACCAGGAACACCAGCTCCTTCGAATCCTGAATGCGCTGGCGGTTGGCGTCAACGTAATCCTCCGCGATTAAAATGATCCGCGGCACGGGCAGCATCGCGTCTTCCACGTGCAGAATCGCTTCTTCACGTTCTTCCTCGAGCGATGGCAGAATCAGTCCGTCCTGCCGCGTGAGCAGATCGAAAATCGGCACCTCTTGTAACCCGCGCGACACCAGATAAGAAACCGTGTTAGCCACCAGCACGGGAACTACGATCTCATAGTTGCCGCTGACTTCTAGCACCATGAAAACCGAAGTCATGGGAACACGCAGAAAGCCCGCAAACAGCACCCCCATGCCCACCAGCACATACGTTCCCGTCGAGCCGGTGAGGTGGGGAAAAAACATCCGTTCGATGTCCCCAACCGCGCCGCCCAGCATGGCGCCTATAAATAATGTTGGCGCGAACATGCCGCCCGGCGTTCCGCTGACAAACGATACGGTGGTGGCGACAATTTTCATGAGCGCGAGAATCGCCAGGATTTTCCAGGCAAACTGCCCATGCATGGCCTGATCCATGGAATCGTAGCCCGCGCCCATCACTTGCGGAGCGCCCAGAAATCCGATCAGCCCCACGATTAGTCCAGCCAACGCCGGCTGAAAGAACTGGGTCCAGCGCGGGAGAGCTTTCAGTCGCGGCCGTAAAAACCCGATCGATTTCGCAAACGCCACCGAGGCAATTCCGCCCACAATCCCCAGCACCGCATAAGCGATCAACTCCGCCGGATTCTTGAATGTAGTCACCGGAATTCTGAACAGCGGCTCGCTGCCCAAAAACCAGCGCACAATCACCACGCTCGAAACCGCGGCCAGCACTACCGAACCGAGAATGCCCGCGCTCCAGCGCCCGATTACTTCCTCGATCACGAACAACACCGCCGAAATTGGAGCGTTGAACGCCGCCGCCAATCCAGCCGCAGCTCCGACCGGCGCCATCAGCCGCAATTTGTCGCGCGAGACTTCCAGCCATCGGCCGAGCGCAGAAGCGATGCTGGCCCCAATTTGCAGCGACGGGTCCTCCGGCCCCAGCGATTGTCCCGAACCAATTGCCAGCGCCGCGCAGAGGAACTTCCCCACCGCGGTGCGAAACGGAATGACTCCGTTGAAAATGTAAAGAGCGGCCTTCGTCTGGTTTACGCCGCTCCCGCGAATGCCGGGGAAAACATAAATAACGATCACCGCCACAATCAACCCTACAATCGCCGGAACTGCGAACAGCCGCCAGGTGTGGTTTTGCGGCAGCGGCCCCAGCAACGCAAGATGCGTCCAGTCAATGGCCAGGCGGAAGCAAACCACTGCCAGTCCCGCAAAGATTCCGATGAATACCGAGAGAATGAGAAAAAAAACTTCTTCATGGAACACGCCTTCGAGCCGCGCAAACAATCGCGGCATTCTCATCCTGGGCTGGTCGGGCTCGGTTAGAGCTGCCCCTGGCGTGCTGGGGGTAACGACCGAGTCGCTCATTGAGTACTGGCCTCGCGTTTCTGAGAGATCAAAAGCAGCGCCTCGTCTGCTCCTTGCGGCGCGCCGCAGTTCGCGGCTGTCTGCTGTTCGATTTCAAATACGACGTCCATGATCGTATCCGGCAAATCAGCTTCTGCCGCGGAGCGCAGCTTAGCCAGATCAGGCTTCACCGCCAGCCAGCGCTCTTGCAGCATTCCGACTGACGATGTAGGCGGAGCCGCCTGCAAATCGACCCCGTCTTTTTGCGCGCATTCGCCCAGTCGCTTTTCCGCCTGATCGAACGCCGCTGCGATTCGCCGGTTGCGCTCAGCATCCGAGATGTGGCTGTGAAACGGATTAGTCTTGAGAACCAGTTCGGTTGTGGCCAGCATCTCGCGCGCTTCTTTGTCCTGCGGATTGCCGTTGGCGGCGGCTTGTAGATAGTGTTGCGCCGTCACATAATCGCCCAGCAGATAGGCCGCATGTCCCGAGCACGCCAGCGCCACCGAGTTCTCCGGCTCTAGATGCAACACCTCGTTGCATTGCACAAGTTCGCCCTCATAGGACTGATTTTGCGCGAACAAATCCGCCGCCTGCAAATGCGCCGCAGGATTCGGAGGCAACGAAGCCGCCAGCGCCATCAGTTCCGATTCCGCCTTGTCACGCGCCCCTTTCTTCATCAGAAATTGAATCAATTCGATGCGCGATTTACTGCGGTTGGACTCAAGATTCGCGTTCCACACCCCGTACATGGCGTTGTGATAGTAGCGAATGGCTTCGTCGATGTCGCCCTTGTGCGCCGCGACCCGGGCCAAAGCCAGATTGACAGCGCCATCCTGCGGGCTGCGTTGCCATAGCGCAAGTAAATACGACTCGGCCTCATCCAGCCGCCGCGGATCATTGCTGTCGCGCAGCGCTCGCGCCAGGCTCAGCTGGTACTGGGAATTCGCCGGATCGCACGTCAGCGCGGCCCGCAATGCCGCGATGGCTCTGTCGTAATTGCCGTCGCTCGCCGCCGCAAGCCCCTGCTCGTAAAGTTTGAGGCCGCGCGCCCGCTGATTGGCGTTGAAGCGGTTTACCAGATGACCCACCGCCGCAAACCCGCCCGCCGCCGCCAGGGTAAGAATGAGCAGGATCACGGGCGCGGAGCGTGGAACAAACTTTCGAACCGTCCATGGCATATCTCGTATCACGATAGCATCTTGTCCCTACAGATTGTTTCCCTGCCGCCCTGTCGGCTGTTCGTGAGGACTTGGAACTTCCATCAGAAGCAGTCCCGATCTCTATCATCCCCCCGTTGCCCACTCGCAAAGTTCCACGGTTCAGGTAATATATTTCGTCCGCTTTTCCTGCCCAGCCATGAATCGCGAATATCACAAGGCATATAGCCGGGAACTCAACCGCGACATGGAGGCCCTCGTTTTCGGCCACTCTGGCACCCCGATCATTGTTTTTCCTACCTCGATGGGCAGGTTTTTCGAGTACGAAGACCGCGGCATGATCGGCGTTCTCGCTCACAAGATCAATAATGGCGAAGTGCAAATATTCTGCCCCGACGCCGTCGACCTCGAGAGTTGGTACAACAAGCACGTCCACCCGAGAGTCCGCGTCTTGCGCCACTTGCAGTACGAGCGCTACATTCTGCATGAATTCCTTCCGTTTCTGCGCTGGAAGAATCAGTCGCCGCAATTGTGCGTCACCGGATGCAGCTTCGGCGCCTACCACGCCGTCAATTTCGCCCTCAAGCATCCCGATTTCGTCACCCACTGCATCAGCATGAGCGGCGCCTTCGACATCCATCAATTCCTCGACGGCTATTACGACGACGATTGCTATTTCAATTGTCCCGTCGACTATCTGCCGAACATGAGCGACGACTGGTTTCTAAGCCGCTACCGGCAGATGAAAATTGTGCTTGGCTCGGCCGACTGGGATATGTGTCTCGACCAAAACGTGAAGCTTTCCGCAATGCTGAACGGCAAGGCCGTTCCGCACTGGCTCGATGTTTACAATGACAATTCACGGCACGACTGGCCGTTGTGGCAAAGAATGGTGGGAAAGTATTTTTGAACTGTTGTCGGTGGCACAAATGGTTGGTTAACCCTGTGTTGCTCAAAATACAGAAATTCTCCGGCCGGGAATTGTGAAGGTGGACGTGGACGGTGAAGCACTTTGAATCGAACCTACCAGGGAGGCCGCATGCCTGCACAAGCCGTGCATTTCAAAGTCGATTTGAACATTCATGAGGGCGAGCTCGCGGTATTTGAAAACACCGCAAAGGCGATGATTGCCGCTACGCAGAAGGAACCAGGCGCCCTGGGTTATGAGTGGTACTTGAGCGGTGATCGCAAATCCTGCCGGCTGCTTGAGACGTACCAGAATGCAGAGGCGGCGCTGGCGCATTGCACCGGTCCGGTGGTGCGAGATCTGGTGCCAAAACTTTTGGAATCGGCTAGCGTCTCGGGCTTCGAGGTGTACGGCGATCCTGGAGTGCAGGCCAGCGCCATGCTGGCGGGGTTTGGAGCCGCCATATTCAAATTCTGGCGGGGCCTGGTGTGACATTAAATGAGAAAAAATGGGAGACCTTGCTTGTTACCTCCCCGCCCTCACCATCGATAACGCCTGTTGTCATACGGAGACGTTGCAAGCAATGTCTCTAAAATGACCCGCAGATTTTCATAGGAGTGACCGATGAAGAAAATTGGCATTTTATTTGGAATGGAAAATACCTTCCCGCCCGCGCTGGTAGAGAAGATCAACTCAATGAAACTCGTGGATGTCCAGGCCGAGTTCGTCAAAATCGGCGGAATCCGCATGGATAGTCCTAAAAAGTATGATGTCATCATCGACCGCATTTCGCAGGACATCCCCTTCTACCGGGCGTATCTCAAAAATGCCGCGCTTCACGGCACGATCGTCGTCAACAATCCCTTCTGGTGGACCGCCGACGATAAATTCTTCAACTACGCTCTTGCGCACAAACTCGGTGTCGCCATTCCACCAACTGTCGTCCTGCCTCATAACCAGCATCCCGAAAGCACTACCGAGCGCTCCATGCGCAACCTGATGTATCCCCTCAACTGGGAGGAAGTTTTTGACTACGTCGGTTTCCCCGCTTTTCTCAAACCCTACTCCGGAGGTGGATGGAAACATGTCTATCACGTTCATTCGCCTGAAGAATTTTTCCATCACTACAATCAGACTGGCGACCTGTGCATGACCCTCCAGCGCGCCGTGAAATTCGAGGAGTATTACCGCTGCTATGTAGTCGGGCAGGAAAAGGTTCACATCATGAAGTACGACCCCAAAGCGCCGCATCATGAGCGCTACGTCAAAGGCAACCCGCCGCCTTCATCGCCCGCTTTGAAAGAGCGTATTGAGAAAGACTGCCTCACTTTATGTCGTGCATTGGGATACGATCTGAACACTGTGGAGTTCGCCGTCGAAGGTGGCGTGCCTTATGCCATCGACTTCCTCAATCCCGCACCCGACGCGGAAATCACTTCCGTGGGCCAGGAGAACTTCGACTGGATCGTCAACGCCGTGGCCGAAATGGCCGTCAACATGGCCTTAAGTGGAGCAACTCTGATCAAGGAATACCGCTGGGCCGAGTTCCTGTTGGGAAACGAAGCAGCCAAACCGGCCGCATCGAAGAAAAGAAGGTCTGCAAAATAGCCAGAGCGAGGTAGTGAAACGCTGCGATGAAGAAAAAGACGATCCCTAAAACCGTTCCTGAATACTTGGCCCGGGTTCCGGAGCCCGCTCGCACGACCCTGAAAAAAGTTCGCGCAGTGGTCCGATCTGTCGTTCCCAAGGGCGCGACCGAGGTCATCAGCTACGGTATCCCGACGTTCAAGTACAAGGGCGGCCTCGTGGCCTATGCCGCCTTCAAGGACCATTGCAGCTTTTTCCCGCTCGGCTCGCAGGTCCTCGATCAGTTCAAGGACGAACTCGGCGAATTCCGGGTCTCAAAAGGTACACTGCATTTCCCACTCCACGAGCCTCTCGCCTCGGCTCTGCTAAGGAAGATCGTTCGTACCCGCGTTAGGCAAAACGAAGAAAGGGACTAACCCGGTATTAATACAGGCTCAGTTTTTCCCCTCATTGTTATACTGTTAGAACCTCTTTGTGCGGTTCTGGGGCCTATCCACCGGCACAAGGCGGGTTCCTCCGGCTCGGTTCGGGAAGTCGCTGGAAGGACATTTCTAGAGTATCTTTCGTCCCTGATCGAGCCGTTATGAAACCCACTTTCACTCTCGGCATTGAAGAGGAATATCAGACCATTGATCCGGAAACCCGCGATCTGCGCTCCCATATTCAGGTCGAACTCCTGGAAAAGGGCCGGAAAATTCTTCAGGAAAAGGTGAAGGCGGAACTGCACCAGTCTGTGGTCGAAGTCGGCACTGGCGTTTGCAAAAACATCAAAGAAGCCAAGACTGAGGTAAAAAGTCTTCGCCGCGACATTATCCGTCTCGCCCGCGAGAATGGCTTGCGCGTGGCCTCGGTCGCCACTCATCCCTTTTCCGACTGGCGGGTGCAGGAAATCTATCCCGACGACCGCTACAAAAATATCGTTGAAGATATGCAACTGGTGGCGCGCGCCAACCTCATTTTCGGCCTGCACGTGCACGTTGGGGTTGAGGACCGCGAAACTGCCATCCACATGATGAATCACGCCCGCTATTTTGTGCCGCACATTCTGGCGCTTTCGACTAATTCGCCATTCTGGCTGGGCATGAATACCGGGCTGAAGTCGTACCGCTGCAAAGTGTTTGACAAGTTTCCCCGCACCAACATTCCCGACTACTTTCCCAGTTGGGGCGAATACGAAAATTTCATCAAACTGCTGATCAAGACCAACTGCATCGACAACGCAAAAAAAATCTGGTGGGACATTCGCCCCCACCCGTTTTTCAATACCATCGAATTTCGCGTTTGTGATATCCCGATGCGCGCCGATGAAACCATCGCCCTAGCCGCGCTGATTCAGGCGACTGTGGCCAAGCTCTATAAGCTGCACGCCGCCAATCAGGGATTCCGCCTTTACCGCCGCGCGCTCATCATGGAAAACAAATGGCGCGCCGCGCGCTATGGCCTCGATGGCAAGCTGATCGATTTCGGCAAACAGACCGAGGTCCCTACCCGGGATCTAATCGGCGAGTACCTGCATTTTGTCGACGATGTGGTAGATGAACTGGATTCGCGCGAGGAAATAAATTACATCCATACCATACTGGAGCGGGGCAGCGGCGCCGACCGCCAGCTGCATGTCTACAAAGAAACTGAAGATTTCAAAAAAGTAGTCGATTACATCATTGACGAGACGGAACAGGGGCTGGGGGAAACTGAACCGGCGGCCGTCAGAAAAGTAGGGTAATGCGCAATCCTGTAAGGACATCTCAAGAGGAGGTCGACTTTCCCGCTTTGTCGCACAAACTGCGACCTGGACGTGGCATCCGCGATATTTCTTTCGATCCTGAGTACCTTCCCGGGGCGCACAATGCGGTTCATGTGTGTCTGCGCATACAGCCGGAAGAGAAAGTCTGTGTTATCACCGACGAGGTCACACTGGAGATCGCGGCCGCGATCGCCAGCGAACTTGAAAAGCTTGGCGCTCCCTACCACACCTGGGTACTCGAAAATCTGGCGGAACGTCCACTGCAAGCTTTGCCCAAGCCCATCGCCGACGATCTTGAGACCAGCCAGGTGTCCATCTTCGCCGTTCAGGCTCAACCGAACGAGCTGCGCTCGCGCATGCAGATGACTGATATTGTCAACCGCCGTCGCATCCGCCACGCCCACATGGTCAACATCAACCGCCAGATCATGCTCGAAGGCATGAGAGCAGACTTCAACAAGGTCGATCGCCTCAGCGCAAAAGTCGTCGCCATGGTTCGCAAGGCTAAACGTGTGCGCGCCAAAACCGCGGCTGGAACCGACCTCATGGCTGACTTGAATCCCAATTACCGCTGGCTTAAAACCAGCGGCATCATCACTCCTGAAAAATGGGGCAACTTGCCCGGCGGCGAAATTTTTACAACTCCCGGCGAAGTAAACGGCACATTCGTCATCGATGGCGTCGTGGGAGACTATCTCTGCGCCAAATTCGGCAACTTAGAGGAAACTCCTCTGACCGTCCGCATGAAAAATAACCGCCTCACCGAGGCGCATTCGGATAATCGCGAACTGGAAAACGATTTCTGGAAATACACCCACACGGATGAGAACAGCGACCGCGTCGGCGAATTCGCCATCGGCACCAATATCGATCTAAAAGATGTAATCGGCCAGATTCTTCAGGACGAAAAATATCCCGGCGTCCACATCGCCTTCGGCAACCCTTACGGCGCGCACACTGGCGCGGAGTGGGATTCCACCACTCACATCGACGTTGTCGGCCGCAAATTCAACATCTGGGTCGATGACGATCAGATCATGCAGGATGGCAAGTTTCTGGTGGAGGCGTAACTTCCGTTAATCGCGATTTACGATCGCGCTACAAAATGTATTCGGCACAGGTGCTCGACCATTTTCAGAACCCACGCAATGCTGGAGAGATCCCCGACACCACTGCCGCAGCAGAAGTCGAAAATCCGGCATGTGGGGACGTTTTGCGTTTAACGCTAAAGATTGACTCCGACAAAATCGTGGAAGCCCGCTTCAAGGCCAAAGGATGCGTCGCCGCCATTGCCTGCGGTTCGGCACTCACCGAACTTACAATCGGCAAAACCTTGAATGAGGCTCGCAGTCTGGGTCGCGAGCAAATTGATTCGGCGCTGGGGGGGTTGCCTCAGGGCTCGACTCACGCGGCACAACTAGCTCTCGACACCCTTTCCGCCGCCCTCAACAATTTTCCGGGCTAGCGTGATCCATGTCTGCGCCACACACTCCACACCGCATCGCCAGCCTGCAGCCCAGCGCCACCGTCATCCTCGCTGCCATTGGAGAACTCGACCGCGTGGTCGCCTGCACGAAGTATTGCGCCGACGTAGTCTCTGAACTTGCTTCGCGACCGCGGACCATGCTCGCTGACTCCTGGACCGCCGATTCAAGCCAGATTCTCGGCGTGCAACCCGATCTGGTAATCGCCTCCGTTCCTTATCAGGAAAGAGCGGTCAGTGAAATCCTGAAAGCCGGCGTCCGTTTCCTGGGTCTCGCCCCGAGAACTCTGGCCGATATCTATGCTGATATCGCTTTGATCGCTGGTGCGGTAGCCGCTGGCGATCGCGGCGAATCTGTAATCGAGGAAATGAAAAAGCAAATTGCGGCGGTGCGCGAAAAAGTCACAGCCCATGGTTCGCTAACCTCGCGTCCCAGGGTCTTTTGTGAGGAATGGGGTAAGCCACTGATCGCTTCTCAGCCATGGGTCGCAGAATTGGTGGAGGCAGCAGGCGGCGAGTTCGTCGGTGCTCCCGGAAAACAAATCTTTCCCCATGAAGTCGCCAGTCTCCAACCGGACATTTTCATTGCCGCCTGGTGCGGCGCTGGTGATCGTGTCCCGTTGGAAAAAATTGTCGCTGACCGTAATTGGCGGCAAACTCCGGCCGCGCGCAGCAACCGCGTCTACTGCGTCCGCGATGAATACCTGAACACCCCTGCACCCACCCTTTTGAGAGGCCTTGCGGCACTTGCGTTTGCGATTCATCCGAAGCTCTTTCCCCGCCCCGAGGGCATTCGCCAGATTACCTTTGTTTCGCCTTCCACAGGCATCCACGTTTTATAGTGAGTTAAGATTGCCATCATGCACGTCATCACCCGAATCGAAGAGCTGCGCAAAGAACTTTCCGAACTCGAGGGAGCGGCGCCCACTGCCAAAGACCTGATGCGGGGCGTTTGCCAACTCCTGCACGAGCGCATGCTGAAATACAGTTGGGTCGGCTTTTACATGCTGGAGCCGGGGGCGAAACCGCCCGTCCTTATTCTGGGAGAGTTTGTCGGCGCCATGACTCCCCACACCCGCATTCCACTGAATCAGGGTATTTGCGGCTCCGCCGCTTCCAGCGGCAAGACCATTGTCGTCGACGACGTTAGCAAAGACCCGCGCTATCTCGCCTGTTCGCTCGAAACCAAATCCGAAATCGTAGTGCCGATTTTCGTGAGTGGACAGGTAGTCGGGGAGCTCGACATCGACAGCCACTTCCCCGCCGCGTTCGCGACGGAGGATCAAAACCTGATTCAGTACTGTGCCGAAATTGTGGGCAGAAAGCTGGAAAAAACCGCCCTAAGAGCCTAAGTGCCAGAGAATATGAAAAGGGTAGTTGCAGCGGTGATCGAAAAGAATGGCAAGCTGCTGGTCTGCCAACGCACCCGGCATCAAACCATGCCTCTCAAATGGGAGTTCCCGGGAGGCAAGATCGAAGAAGGCGAGCAGCCCCGCGACGCTTTGCGCCGTGAGCTTGAGGAAGAGCTCGGCATCGAAGCCCGCATCGGTGATGAGATTTCCCGCCTTCAGCACCGTTATCCCAACGGTTCCAGAGTCGAGTTGCGTTTCTTCTTGGTTCGCGATTACAGCGGCGACATCGAAAACCGCATTTTCAGAGACGTACGCTGGTCCGACCCCAAGGATCTCGCGTCCTTCGATTTCCTCGAAGCCGACGCTGAACTCGTCCGCGATCTCGCCGCCGGAAGGTTGATTTAAGAAAACTAATCTGGCTGGCTCTTAATCACATTTGGCCCGCGTGAACTGCGAACTCATCGTAAGGGGCTATCTCGCGGAGGGAACCTGTCGGGCTGGCTGCGCCTGGCGGGATTATTCTATTCGCGAAATTGTTTTCGCTGCAATTGCGAACATAACGTTTGCGAAACACGGTCATGCGCAACTGCTTGTGTCGAGAAGCAACGCCGCGGCGCCGGCAATCCCCGCCTGCTCTCCGTAATGCGCGGAAACGATCGGGATTTCCTGGCAACCCGGATTGATGCTCCACTGCGGCAACTGCTCGCGAATCTTCTGGAAGAACGGCTTCATGAGCGGCGCGGCTCCGCCACCGATCACGATGACGTCGGGCTCAATCAGGTCCACAATGTTGCCCAGCCAAACGCTGAGAAATGTGGCGGTTTCCTGCAACACTTCTGCGGCCAGTGAGTCGCCCTCTGCGTAAGCACGGCCAACCATATCGGCGGTAATCCCTTCAACGTTTCCTCCGGCTTGTGTCAGAATTGCAGATGTTCTGCCGCCGGCAATCCTTTCCGCAGCCCGCCGCGCAATCGCCGGTCCCGAAGCCAGAACTTCAATACAACCTTGCTTGCCGCAATGGCAGCGGGGCCCGCGATAATCAATGCTGACGTGACCACCCTCGCCGGCAGCACCGGTGCGGCCGTGGTAGATTCTGCGATCGAAAATGATTCCTGTACCGATGCCGGTGCCGATTGCCGCATAGAAAACATTGCGGTAACCGCGCCCGGCTCCCCACAAAGCTTCCGCCAGCGCGGCGGCATTGCCGTCATTATCCAAGCGAACCGTAACGCCGTAAGCCTGAGAGATCTCGTCGCGCAGTGGAAACCCCCGCCAGCAGGGGAGATTCGGGGGATTCAGAATCACGCCCCCATCGGGATCGAGCGGCCCCGGCGCGCAAATCCCAATGCCTCGGATCGCACCCGCCATTCGGCCGCCAAGCTTGGCCGCATCCCAAACCGACTCAATGGCTGTTTTCACCACAGCCAATCCCGCGGCCCCGTTTTCCACGTTCATCGCTACCCGCACGGAATTTCGAATTTGGCCGGACGAATCCACTACACCGGCGGCAACCTTGCTGCCGCCGATATCGACTCCGATGATGAGTGGGCTTTCGATTGGCACGCGGGCAGATGTGTTCTAGTTAAACACAGATGGCGCAAAACCAGCGCGGCCGTCGCGCACAAAAAGGGGCACAGCCTCATTCAGCTGTGCCCCTCACGTTGATCGACGCAGTTTTTTCAGTCGCCGACAGAAACTGCGGCTCCGGCCTCATCCCAAATGCGGATGCCGTGCGTTTCCCGCAGCAACAGGCTGCCGACCACAAATGAGATGCCGGCAATAATGATCGGGTAATAAAGGCCCGCATAAATGTTGCCCGTCGCGGCGCACGTCGAAAGCCCAATCAGGGGTAGCAGCCCCCCAAAGACGCCATTGCCTATGTGATACGGCAATGACAGCGAAGTGTATCGTATCTTCGCCGGGAAGGCCTCAATCAGGTACGCGGCAATCGGGCCATAGACCAGGCAGACATAGATCATCTGAATGAAGATCAGAAAGACCAGCATCGGCCGGTTAGGGTTGCTGGCCTCCTTCACTGCAATCAGCGCGCCGCTGGCGTCATTGGTAAGCGGCGTCAGCGAAATGGCGCCCGTGACTTTGTTCCTCGCAGACTTCACCGAAACGACGTGATTGCCGGCCGCAACTTCCATTGCTTTGTAGATTGGGATGTAGGTGACAACGGCGAGCAGGAACCCGGCCAACATCAGCTTCTTGCGGCCGATGCGGTCCGAGAGAGCGCCCACCACAGTAAAGAACGGCATGCCCAACAGCAGCGCGATGGCCACGACAATGTTGGCAGTCTTTACGTTCACTTTCAGGATCGTTTGCAGGTAAAACAACGCGTAGAACTGACCCGTGTACCACACCACTCCCTCGCCCGCCGTAGCCCCGAACAGCGAAATCAGGACCAGCTTCAGGTTTGTCCACTTGGTAAATGCCTCCGTCAGCGGTTTCGTGGAGGTCATTTTCGCCGCCTTCAACTGCGCGAAGATGGGCGATTCTTTCATCTTTAGCCTGATGTAGAGGGAGATCATCACCAGGAATATGGAGATCAGGAAGGGAATGCGCCAGCCGTAGGCGGCAAATTCTTCCTTGGTCATTGACTGCTGTGTGATCAGGATGACGATCAGGGAAACGAACAGTCCCAGCGTGGCCGTGATCTGAATGAAGCTGGTGTAGAAACCGCGTTTGTCATCGGGAACGTGTTCGCCGACGTAAACTGCGGCGCCGCCGTATTCACCGCCCAGCGCGAGTCCTTGCAGGATGCGAACGAGGAGCAGAACGACGGGTGTAAACCAGCCTGCGGTCGCGAAGGAAGGCAACAGGCCGATGACGAAGGTTGAAAATCCCATGATCGAGAGCGTCACAAGAAAGGCATACTTACGGCCAACCAGGTCACCGATGCGGCCGAAAAAAAGCGCTCCGAAGGGGCGGACGAGGAAGCCAATCGCGAAGGTCGCCAGATAGGCGATGAGGGCAAAGGTGTCGTTCCCCGGCGGGTAGAACTTAGGGCCAAGGATGGCCGCCAGACTTCCGAAAATATAGAAGTCATACCACTCGATCATGGTGCCTACAGACGAGGCCATGATCACGCGCCAAATGCTGTAATCTCCGTTACGATTCGCTGCAACAGCGGCGTTCGCCATAAGATCCTCCGTTTAACCGCAAGAATTTATCCTGGGCAAGTCAAATCACTACCGCGGTTTTCGCTTCAATCTTCATATCCTCTCTCACTACTGTTTTTGCAGAATTGCGCTCACGGTCAGCTCCGAGCCGGGTGTCACGGTAAGGTCGCGCTTCCACGGCATAAAACCGGGCATGGAAAATTCCACCACGTGGGCTCCGGCGCTTACGGAAATCTCTGAGGGCGTACTGCCCGCATACTTTCCATCGAGCGTGATCTCGGCGCCAGCCGGCGTAGAACTGAAATCGCATTTCACGTTGCCCGCGCTGCCCTCAGGAGCGCTTGGGACTGCGACCGCTGGCGCGGCGGATGGCGCCGGCGCGGTTGCCGCCGCGGTGGATGGCGCAACCGTCTGTGAAGCTGGTTTTGAGGGCGGCGCAGCGGACATCTGATCCGCATTGGCTGTAGATGGCATCGCACCGGCTACCAGTGTATAAAGCTGACTTCGCGCCTTACCCTTGTCATCTTCGTAGTAAACCAGAATGCCGTGCTTCTGCAGCTTTGCGTCAAACGTTTCGCCTTTGGGTAACGGCACACACCGCGACCATCTGGCATCCACTGCACAGCTCACGCGGAATGGAGGATGGTCATCTTCCTGCACCAGTAAGACGTTAGTCACTTGCGTCGTCTTGCTGTTATTGCAGTAGGCGTCAAAGTTGACCTGGTCGCAATTCTTGGGTACGCCGCTGTCGTCGATGGTTACAGAGTGGGTTTCCGAATCCAGTATCTTGACCCGGATGGCCCCGCTTTTCGCCGCCGCATGCACCCACACCACTCCACATAGAACGACCAGCGGCGCCACCATCGCACGATAACTCATCAATTACTCCCTGTGTTCACGGATGCTCGTGATCACTCTCCGCCCGCATGCAGCGAGATGGCCGATCCGCCCGGAGATGCGGAACATTCTGTACCCGGAAGCTCCGCTACACAACACATTTCTTTGCCAAGGGGCTGTGGAGAATAGCCTCCGCCAGGACGATCCCAGCGCGGAAGCTATTCTCCGTTTCGGTTTCTGTCCGGCCACAACTTGCGAACCGGACACCTTTGCGTCGAACTAGAACGTAAAGATTGGCCCGAATTCCGTCCGGTGGTCCTGCCACAGGTCGTCTGGCGAACCGGCGATGTCATAACATACCGCCCCGACCGCGGTGCAGTTTGTTCCCGCGCCAAATCCAAGCCGGGCGCCGTAGACCGATTGCTCGATGCCGAACATGATCCAGGGATTGACCTTGTAGTACAGAGTCGCCGCAAAGACCTTGCCCATCAGTAGGGGTAACCCGCCGTGCCCAGTCGCTTGAATCAGATCATTCTTTACGACCTGATCTTTGCCGGCGTGAAGGTAAAGCTGCCAGCCTGCGTTGTGACCCTTCGGGTTGGCGTTAAACCAGCGCGATAGCGGTAAGCCAAGGTTGACGAATCCGCCAAAAGCACGAATCGGTCTCTGCGGGGCAATCACGACTTGTCCAGCTGAGTTGGTTGCCAGAATCGCGCCACCTGCTGCGGCCAGTGGTCCGCCATCCGTGGTCGGGAAGGTAACCGGGTTCGAAAGTCCGGTGGTGTCGGTATAGTACGAATCAACCTGGCCACCGAAGAAGAATCGCAGGTCCCCACCGAAGTAGCCAGTGGCGACCAACGTCGCCCAACGCGTGGGTAGCTGGACGCCAACCTGATTGCCGTATTGCGTGCTAGAGTCGGTGAATCCATTCGGAAACGCCGCTTCATATGCTGCGCAGAACGGACTTATACACGAGGCGTAATTCTCCTTAGCTACAATCGACGTGCGCCGCGACTGAAATCCGGCCCAGAAAATCTGCGCGGGCGCCACTCCTGGAGCTTTGTCTAGCTGCCACTGCACGTCCAGCCGGGCCTCTACTTCAGGTCGGCCTGAATCGGCGCCTTCACGTTCGCCTTCACCAAGCTGCCCCGCTAATCCCAGGCTGCCTAGCTTCAGGATTTGACCGCTGCTCGGCATCATGAGCGCGAACGTCGGTGAAATCTTGACGGTCCCGCCCAGTTTCTGCACCAGCCCGAACTGGAATTGCGGCGAACGCTCGTAAATGGTCCCGTAATAAGCGCCCAAGAAGGTGGTTTCCAGGATACTAGGTAGCGCAGTCGATGCGAACAGGCTCCAATCCTGGCCCCCTTCAAAATACAGGTCCGTTTTGTCGCTGGCCGCGTAGTCCATGCGCGCCCACGCAAGACGGAGCTGGAAGGCATTACTGCGAATCGACGAAACGTCGCGATTGTCGACTTCGCTGAAGTTGCCTTCGTAATCGCCTTCGATACGGCCTGTGAAAACGAGTTTCGGCGAGATGTCGGGCCACTCAAAGTTCGCCCCGATGCGTGTGGAGCGGGCTTTGATGTGGAATTCTGGATCCTGCGTTGGACCAGTACTCAGCGTCGTCGTTGATGTCAGGAACAAACCGATGAACGGGAAGTCATCGCCGTTGGGCGAACTGGAGTCGCGCGCGGCAGTTGATTTGATGAAACCATAAGGAGTCATCTTGACGGGTCCCATCTTAAAAGCGGCATTTAAGCCGTCTTTCTTCGGTGGATCGACGGGCAGCACGCGCAAGGGCGCTATCGCTGGCACCACGGCGGGTGGCGGCGGCGCATCGGGCATTGGGGTCGGGGTCGGACCGGCCGAGGGCGCAGGCCCAGCTTCCGGAGCCGCAAGCGAAGCGACGACCGGCGTCTCTTCCGGCGCAGGCCGGGAGGACGAGGTTGCAGTGCCGGCTGCCGCTGCAGGCTGCGGCGCTGGAGCCGGAGTTGCAGGTGCTGCAGATGCAGGAGCAGGCTGCGGCGTGTTTGGCGCTGCCTCTAAATCGGCGGGTGCCAAAACGCCTTTGCGCTTGAGCGCATCCACTAGAAGTTGAAACTTGTTTTCCGCAGCCGCATTGCGAATCGCGTTAGCTTCCGTTGGAGCCAGGACGCCCTTCATTACGAGCACTCCGAGCAACGCGGTGACGTTGGCATCGGCGGCCGTCGGGGTCAGACTGGGACTGGCCGCGGCGGGGGCAACTTCAGCGACAGGCGAACTCGTCGCACTGGCATTCGCTGGCTTGCCTTCATTGCTGCCCGCTATCGCGGGAACAGCTATGAGGACCAGCATGAGTAAGCTGGACGACCACCTCTTGAGTGAATTCAACATAGACGGTTGTCTCCTTCGTTCCGGCTCGGCTCACGCCTCGCTCAGAACATGGGGCGAGAATCTAGTAGCCATACGATACTTTTGTCAAGAAAACTTTGATTTGCCAATACCTTCCAAGGCTCGTGCCGGGACCGATAGCGTGAATTGACGCAGGAACTGGACGCTGAATCGAGGTGAAACCGGGCGGAATGCACCCGACGAGGGAGCGGCCGGCGAAGAATGGACTCCTGTTTGGGGGACGCCTTGGGGAAAACGGCAAAGGGGCCCCGGCTTTCGCCGGGACCCCCTTGGCCCAGATTCGGTGATTCAGCCGCCTACGCTATTCGCCGGGAGGCCGTTTCTCTTCCTGCTTTTTTTCCTCAGGCTTCTGCTGTTTTGGTGGTGGTGCGGGCTTTGCGGCCGGAGCCGCATGTTGCTGCGCGGGCGGCGCTGTTTGCCGCGGAGCCCCTTCATTCTTGGGTTGCGGATGATTTGCCTGCGCCGCCGGCGGCCGGTTTGCTTCCGGGCGATTATTCGCTGGCGGTGTTGGCCGTGACGGGGTTTCAGCCGGATGCTTCGCCGGAGGCTGGTTGGCCGCTGGGCGATTCGCCTCAGCCGGAGGGCGATTCGTCTCCGGCCGCTTGTTTGGCTGCGGCGGACGATTCGCTTCCGGCCGATTCGGTTGCGCCCCTGGCTTCGGTTGACTTGTGGGTGCTGGTTTTGTGTTGGCGGCCGGCTGAGCAGGCCGATTTGCTGGCGTTGGCTGTCCGGGCCGCGCCGCATTCATGGGATGGCCGGTAGCTGGCGTCGCCGGTTTTCCCGGAGGCGCCACCTTCACTGCGGGCCGCGCCGCCCCGGCTGGACGCAAACTCGCCAGCTGCTGTTTGGGAACCGGCTGTCCAGGATGCGCTGCCAAGGCTTTCTGCCTGGCCGCGAACGGCACCGGCGGAGGCGGCGGAGTTTTCTTTGCGACCACCGGCCGGCTCATCACTGCCGCCGGAGGCGCACTTACATGCCCTGCCGTTGCGGCATGTGCTCCCAGCACAGCTTGGCGGGTGGGAACTACAGCGGCATGCGTCACCATGGGCGCGGCGGCGATCTGCTGCGGCGTTACTTTTACCGCGGCCTTCGCCACCGGTTGCGCACCCGCAAACGCGGCCTGCGGAACCGCGGTCACTGCGCCCTCCACGTTGCGGTTTGCGTAGGTCACGTTCGTGATGGTCGTCGTCTTATTGATCACCGTGGTGTTGTAAACATTCGTGACCACGGTCGTATTCACCACGGTATTGCTTACGTTCACCTGCGTCATGTAAGCCTGGCTCACGGGATACGACGGTACGTAGACTTCCCGGGGCCCAAGCGGGAACCATCCTACGTTTCCGCCCCAGCCACCACCTCCGCCGATGAACACAACCAGCGCCGGAGCATAAACCGGTTCGACCGTCGGCGGGCCCGCAATCCAACCCCAGCGTCCGCCAACAAACGCCCAGCGCCCATAGTGAAATGGCGCGTAGCCCCATGGCGAGTCGTCGACCCAGGTGTAGCCCCAGGGATCGACCCAGGCCCAATGACCTTCGTGATAAGGCGCCCAGCCATACGCGGCATGGGGGAACCAGACGTGGCCGTAGTTAGGATCGTCGCGCCAGTCGCCGTTGTCGTCGAGATCGTCGTAGCCCACGACGTCAGGGGAAAGATATACCGCCGAGCGCGACTCGTCGTGGCGGCGATCCCGGCCATCAGCCCAGGAGTCGAACCCGTCAGGCGGCCCTACCTGCTCAACGTCGGCGTACAGTGACTCGGCGCCGCTAAAAGTGCCCACCTGCCCCGCGTGCACAGAGTACGTCTGGCCATTGCCGGTAGCGTCGGCGTCTCCATTTCGCACGGTGATGACGGTGTTGGCTCCATCTTCGCTTGCGTCCACTCGGTAGCTTCCGGGCTCGAGCGCCGTAAATGCCAGGTTAGGAGTATCTACCTCGAAATCATCCTCCCCGCGCAGGCGGCGCACTCGAACATTCACGGTGCCCGAACTCAACTGCAGTTGCACCGTGTGGTCGTCTAGATTCAAAAATGAGACACCGGTGTTCTCCGACAAGCGGATGACTGCCGATCCCAGTTGCAACTCGGCCCGGGATTCTCGGTCGGCCCACAGCTTGTCTCCCGTTGTCATCGGCCGGTTTGGAACAGCTTCAACCCAATCATTTTCACCCGCCGGCTGAAACGAGACTGCCCCTTGGATGTACCCAAGCCGGGCTACCCGGGTCGGCGGATCGTCTTGATCGTCTTGCGCACCAAGCGGTGCGCTTAGGACACTCCCTACAAGGGCCAGAACAACGGCCCATATGCATCCTGCCTTTTGTGCTTTGTTCATAGTTCCCCCAAGCTGTTTGTATTCGCGAAGTACCGACTCTAGAGACTTCAAAGATGCATTTGGATGCTGTCTACAACCGTACCGTTTGAATTGTGTGGAGTGGGGAGCTGCCAGGGTCAGCCATCAGATCAGTAATGATCTGCTCGTTTGCTTGCACCACTCCTCCTTGTGTATTGGAAACATCAAATACTACTCCTAATCCACATTTCTCCCCGCCGCGGGGAAACCTTGAACCCAAAATGCGAATCCAGGCGCGCTCGTCTCATCTTGAGATGATCTCCTTCCGCAAGATTGAATCGGATCGTTTAGAAGCCGGCGTAACTTAATGAAAATCCAAGCGCCCGAGTGCTAATCCTTCCGTTCGCCGCGATGGCCGGGGTCTTGCTCATTTTAGGACGTAAACCGCGTGTTCTGGCTCCCCATAGCTCTTTCTAACCGGGAAGAGGGGGAGCCCAACCCGCAAATCGGGAATCGACCAGGAAGCCAGGAGCCATGCTCCGGCGCCCTGAGTCGCACTGCTTAAGGGTCGCGTTCTTGGCACATTCAGCGGCAGCGCCGTCACGCAAACTACAACCGAACCCGGTTGCAGAGCTGGCGCGCTTTTTCCCCGAGGCCACGCCCATGCGGCTGCCTGTCCAGATCACTCGCCGCAGCGGGGAGGACACGGCCGTGCGCAAAGGCGACTTGGAAGAAAGCACGGTAATCGAATTTGGCACGCCCTGCGAGGTTTTGTTTGCCTGCTCCACTCCTCTGGAGTTCGCCGACGTGATCCGCGTGCGCAACTCCGATGCTTCGCTCGATACTGAAGCCGCCGTGGTAGCGGTACAGTACCATCCTGACAAAACGGTTGTCGCCGCTCGCTTTCTCAAACCTGTTCCCACTTGGATCGTGAAATCATGAGGCAATCATCGCAAAGCGCTCCAACGCCCCAAGACCTCGCGGCGCAATGGGCGTCTGCCCGGCGTCTGCATCCCATCTACTCTGAGCTTGCGCGCGAATTTGTGGTCGATGTCGCCCCCTGCGCCGATCTCGAAGCAGGCGTCGAAACCCCGGGGCCGGAGTCGGTAGAACAGGCACAACAATGGCTGCAGGATATGGATGAGCGGATTGGGGTTCACCAGTTGCGTCAGTTTCTGCAAACCAGCTCTGTGGTCGAGCCTGAAGGTCTGATCGATCTGGTCCAATATCTTCTGGCAAAGAACCCGAAGACCGATTCGGTGCGCGACAAGATCGATTTTCTTCTTGTGCAATACTTCAGCCAGATCGCCCCAACCGATCTCGATGACGACAAAGCCGATCTGGCCTGCGTGGCGCAAGGTCTGAAGCCGATTCTGGGGCCGGTGGACCTGAAGACTCCTGTGTGGCTGAACCCCTTGCATCGCGTACTCGATTCCGCGCGGCGCTGCCGCTCGCTTGATGAACTGCTTCACGGTGGCATCCTCGAGCAGGGGCGCAAAGCCAAGATGCAGGCGGGCGAGTTGTTCTATGCTCCCATCGCCCTGGTGGCCTTCACGCGTTTCGGCTATCTGATGCGACGCGTATTTTTCCGCCTCATGCACGAAGACTTGAACTACGTTCTCGAAGGCCTCAACGAACTGGAAGAAAAGGGAGTAGAGACCATCGATTGCCGGCGAGCACAATTTTCCGAGCAAGAGCCCATTGTTCGCCTGCGCATGATCTGCCAGTCGTGGAAGGTCATGTTTCAAGCGGAGTATTCCTCTGGCCAGCCCTTGCGCATGTTAGTGGACCTGCGCGCCTCACTAGAGGAGGCGCTCGGCCGTCCTGCCGGGAGAGGAACCGCTTCGAAGCAACCGGCAAGGCACAGCTCTGATATTCCCCCTGGCAAATCCACCCCCGCTGCGGCCATGCGAGCTGCTGCGGGCGTCGGAGGGCACGTGGCGCGCCAGAAACCGGCCACCTCGGCTCCTCACCCGGAAACGAGTGCCAACCCCGCGCCCGAAGCCTCGGAAAAGGCAGAAGTCCCGGACGGCGCGGCGGAGTTTGAAATCAGCATCGAGCCGCAGGATTGGAGTCCGGATTCCTAGCCGGCGAAGGAATTGGAAACTGCAACACGTTGCGCACCGCCGCAGGCGCACTACACGGCTATCGTACGCATCTGGACGAAGAGGGATCTGGCAAGTGGATCAACCGACAGTACTGGTAATCTCCGACGAGGTGGAATTTTCGCGCAGCATCACCGCGCGCTGGCAAATGGAGCGGCGCGTGCCCACCTTCACTGTGCTTGGCGGAGATCTCTGGCCGCGCTCGGTCGACCGCTACACGGTGGCAATTGTTGGTCCACTTCGGCGCGAACTGCTCTCGGTAGTTCTGGAACCGCTGCACTCGACCTCGCAACCGTTGTTTTGCGTCTGCCACGACACACCCACAATGCACCTGGTACGGGAGCGCTGGCCGCGCACGTCGGTTCTGCGCTCTGACGATAACTGGCAGAATGTCTTGGTGCTGGCAGCCGGAGAGGCCGTATTGCGCGCTGAAGCCGAAGCCCGCGCCCGCGCCGCCGAAGAAACCTGTGCACTACTGGAGCGGCAGGCCACGCTGGGCCGCTATGTGCTCGAAATGCGCCACAGCCTGAATAACGCTCTTACTTCCCTGCTGGGAAATTCCGACCTCCTCTTGATCGAACCCGGCGCCCTTTCCGCGCAAGCGCGCGCACAGATTGAAACTATTCGTAACATGACGCTGCGCATTCACGAAGTCATGCAGCGCTTTTCATCGCTCGAAAAAGAAATGAACGTGGCCGCGCAGGCGGAGCAAGGTGCAGTGAAATACCACGCTGTGGCGGCCGGGAATTGAATGTTACAAGGAGTGGACTAGTCCGAATGGATCGGTTGTAAGAAACCGAAGACTGAGAATTCATTCTATGCCCAAGTTAATCGCAACCAGTCCCCTCCTTGACCACGAGCTTTCCGAGTTGCGTTTGTTGATCGAGCGCCAAACCGGAATCATTCTCGATTGTCCGAATAGCGCCCTGGCGGCCCACGTCAACGAGTATCTTGAATCGCAGGAACTCGCATCGGCCTCTACACTGCTCGAGCGCCTTCGCACGTCCGATCAGGATTTTGCAACGTTTTCTTCCTTGCTTGATGGCCTGATCAACACTAAATCTGGATTCTTCCGCCACCATGGCGCTCTCAATGCACTTTCGAAACAAGTCGTGCCCCAGCTTTGCACTCGCAAATCCTCGGATGCAATCAGCCCGTTACGCATTTGGGACGCAGGCTGCGCCACGGGCGAAGAAACATACTCGATCGCCATTGCGGTCTGCGATGCCCTTAGCCAGGCCAACGCCCCGGGCAGCAACACCAATGGAAAATCTTCGCTTCGCAATAATGGAGGTATCGCGGACAGTGCGTCGGCGATTGCGGCCGGTTGCGGATCGGCCCTCTCGGTTCACATTGTGGGCAGTGACCTTTTGCCGCGCAACATCGAAATCGCCGATCGTGGCGTATACCCGCAATCGGCGCTGAATGGTTTGCCACCGGCGACCATTCGAAATTATTTTTCCAGGATCAGCTCGCCGATCAACTCCGCCGAGCCGAACCCAAGTGAAGTAGCGGATGATGCTGAGCGTGGAGAAAACCAGAACCGCCGCTCATCCAGGAATGGGGCTTCGAATGGCGCATCGCCAGTCGCCAATTCTGCGCACCTGTTGGTAAAGCCGCGTCTGCGGAGTCTTGTGACCTTCAACTGCATGAATCTCGCCCGCCCCGGCTACATCGGCCGCTTCGACTGTATCTTCTGCATGGATGTGCTGCCGCACTTCTCCCGCGCCCAGCGCATCGCGTTGGTCGAGCGTCTGCATCTTTACTTAGAGCCGGGCGGCTATCTGTTCTTGAGCCAGACCGAGAAACTGCTGGCCCCGAATCTCAACTTCCGCTCCGAAACCTTCGACGGCTACACCTACCACCGGAAGCCCATGGCTGCCAGCGCGGCGTACGGAAGATAACTGCTCCAGGAAATATTTGCGCTGTAATCCCGACATCCTGACGGCTGATTCTCGCGTGGCAAAGTATCCGGACGGTGCGGATAGTGTGAGCTGTTACGGCCCTTGCGCTTTTGGTGGAAGAGGGGATAATTACCGTTCGCGCTTTCCGGGAGGTCCCATGTCGTCTCTGGCCGAGACACCGCGCTCCAACAGATTTCTGCTTCATAACTGCTTTCGGTTGCTGGTCATGATCTTCACTGTGGCCGCGTTTTGCAGTTCATCATTCTCCCAGACCCCGCCTGGACCAAACTCCGATCCCACCTATCAGGCGCTGCGCAATGTCGCTTTGAGCGGCGAGGCCGTCAATGTCACGAACTTTGAGCTCAAGCGGGATGCAGGGAACTTCCACTTTCGCTCGGGGACCATCTGCTTCGTCGCACCCGTTCAGGGCAGAGTCACCGGCGCAGTCTTTAAAGGCGACGGAGAGTTCGCTCTGACTCCGCCAGATGAAAACGAGCAGAAGTCGCTGCGGCTCCTGACAAAAGAGAACGGGTTCAGCGAGACGTTTAATCAACTTGTGCTGCGCTTTACTGATTCCACGTATGAGGAAGTGAAGAAGGCCGGCATTGCCGCTGCATCGGGGTGCGACCCGGGACCTCTAAAGGACAGCCAGCACACTACGCGTTTCAAGCTGAAGGACAACTACGAGGCGCGCATTCTGGAGGATCTGCTTGGCTCGGAGTCCGGCGCGCTGTTTGTCGCTTTCATTCACGGCAAGCACTACAACGGCGAAGAATTATTTTCTATAGATCCGCGCGAAGGCCGGGATCAGGTACGGTTCTCGACCTACGATGAAAACAAATCCGGAGAATGGGCATCGTTCGCGATGTCGCACACTGATTCAAAAGCCGCTGTCGGTCGCTCGATTCGCATCCGGCACCAGCAACTCGACACTACGATCGAGAAAAGCGGCAACCTGATCGGAAAAGCAACCACCGAGGCCAGCGCCCGGATCGACGGCGTGCGGGTTGTTCCATTCAACCTTTTCCACACTCTGCGGGTAAGAAGCGTGACGGGCGAAAATGGGCAAGCCCTGGCATTCATCCAGGAAGATAAGAACGAAGACGCCCAGTTTTTTGTGATTCTGCCGAAAGCGCTCGCGGCAGGAGAGCAGTTCGCGGTCACCACTGAATACGAAGGCAAGGAAGTCGTAACTAACGAAGGTGGTGGAAATTATTTTCCGGTCGCGCGGCAGAACTGGTACCCAAATGAGACCCACACTGGATTTGGCGAATATGCCTCCTATGATATGACCTTCCGTATTCCGAAAGGCATGAAGATCGCCGCAACCGGTGTCCTGGTGAGCGAAAAAGATGATGGCGGCCAGAATGTCAGCGTCTGGAAGAGTGAAGTTCCCCAGACCGTCGCTGGATTCAGCCTCGGCAAATTCAAGGTTGAGGAGGCGAAACTGGAGAAACCGGAATACTTCATTCAGTCATTTGCCAATGAGGAGTCGCCGGACTGGGTACAAGCTTTACAGCGTCGGGCGGAGGGCGACGATGTGGCAGGCGGCCGGAGCAATCTTGGAATGTTACGCGCACGGGGAGGTAAACCTGAGGATACGTTGGGCACCTTGAGCACGACTGGCCTGAATAAGAAGGCGCTTGTTGAAGCCGAGCTTGCAGTGCAACTTTATACCGAATACTTCGGCCCCTCGCTCTTCAAGCACTTGCAGTTAACGCAGCAGACAGCGTGCAACTTCGGTCAGTCCTGGCCAGAGCTGATTTGGATTCCTATCTGCTATTACTTTGATACGACCGTGCGCCACCAGCTTCGGATGGATTGGGGCGACCGCGGTTACTGGAAGGCTGTAACGCCTCATGAAGTCGCTCACCAGTGGTGGGGGCACACCGTCGGGTTCGGCTCCGGCCGCGATCAATGGATGAGCGAGGGATTTGCGGACATGTCAGCCTCGCTGTATTTGAGCTTGATTGAGAAGAACCCGAGCAAGTTCATTACCTTCTGGAATGACGAACGCGACCTTCTGCTTGAGAGAAACGCAGAAGGCTTTCGCGCCATCGATGCCGGTCCGCTGACCATGGGGTACCGCACGAGCAATTCGCGAACTGGCTTTGACACCACGCGCCGCCTCATTTATCCCAAGGGCGCGTACATTCTGCACATGATCCGCATGATGATGCATGACAACCGCACCGGCGACCAACGCTTCAAAGAAACCATGCAGGATTTTGTGAAGACCTACTCTGGCAGGGCGGCGACGACAGAAGACTTCAAGGCAACCGTCGAAAAACACATGACTCCCGAGATGGATCTGGAAGGAAATCACAAGCTGGACTGGTTCTTCAACCAATACGTCTACGGGACGGAACTGCCTTCGTACAAACTCGATTCCTCCTTCGACGTCGGAGCCGACGGAGACGTGATTCTGCACATGAAAATCACTCAGGCGAACGTAAGCGACAAGTTTCACATGCTGGTTCCTCTCTACCTGGAGCTGGCGGACGGAAGTATGTTCGCCCTCGGCCGGGCGCGCATAGCGGGAAATACGACCATCGATCAGACCGTGCCCCTCAAGGGCCTGAAAACGAAGCCGCGCCGTGCGGTCCTGAACTACTATGACGACGTGCTGGCGTCCGCGGACTAGTTAAAACGTCTCCCCGAGCGGGAGCCCACCAGTTGAAAAGCCGCCAACCCTCTGGTTCACGCGAACAGGAACTCCTTCGTCCTTAACTCCTTGATCGCATCCCGCAATTTCGCCGCCTTCTCAAACTCAAAATGCTTCGCCGCTTCGCGCATATCGTTCTCCAGCTTGGCGATATATGCGTCCAGCTCTTCCTGCGATCTGAACTCCGGCACCCCTTCGGGCTCGGCGGACGTCAGGTCGGTGTAATCAGCCGCTACAATTCCAGCCAGCGTCATATCCAGCGGCCGCACGATCGACTCGGGCGTGATTCCGTTCGCTTCGTTATATGCCGTTTGAATTGCGCGGCGGCGCAACGTCTCATCCATCGCCCGCTTCATCGAGTCAGTAACCGTGTCGGCATACAGAATCGCGCGGCCATTCAGATGCCGCGCGCATCGGCCGATGGTTTGAATCAAAGATCCCTGTGACCGCAAAAATCCCTCTTTGTCGGCATCGAGAACCGCAACCAGCGACACTTCCGGCAAATCCAGCCCTTCACGCAGCAGATTGATTCCAATCAGCACATCGAACTCGCCCTTCCGCAGATCGCGGAGAATTTTCACGCGCTCCAGCGTTTCGATCTCCGAGTGCATGTATCGGCACTTCACGCCAACTTCGGCGTAGTATTCGGCGAGATCTTCGGCCATGCGCTTGGTCAGCGTTGTCACCAGCACGCGCTCGCCGCGCGCCACGCGCGCGCGAATCTCGTGAAGAAGATCATCGATCTGTCCCTTCACCGGCCTCACTTCCACTTCTGGATCGATCAAGCCCGTCGGGCGAATAATTTGCTCAACCACAACCCCAGCTGACTTCGTCAGCTCATACGGCCCTGGCGTCGCCGAAACATAAATGAGCTGGTTCGTGCGGTGCTCCCACTCTTCGAACGTCAGCGGACGGTTATCCAGCGCCGAAGGCAGGCGAAACCCATACTCAACCAGCACTTCCTTGCGCGAACGGTCACCGTGATACATCCCGCGAACCTGCGGAATCGTCTGGTGTGACTCGTCGATGAACATGACGTAATCGCGCGGAAAATAGTCCAGCAGCGTCGGCGGAGGCTCGCCCGGCATGCGTCCCGTAAAATGCCGCGAATAATTTTCAATCCCGTGGCAGTAGCCCATCACCTTGATCATTTCCAGATCAAACTTCACCCGCTGATGTACGCGCTGCGCCTCGACCATCCGCCCTTGCTTTTCCAATTCGACTTCCCACCACGCCAGTTCTTTCTTGATCGATTCGACCGCGTTCGCGCGCGTCTCATCCTTCATCACGTAATGCGTCTTGGGATAAATCGGCAGCCGCATATACTTCTGCCTGACCGTCCCGAACAGCGGATCGATCTGCGAAAGCGCCTCGACTTGATCTCCCCACAACTCGATGCGGTACGCCATGTCGTCATAAGTGGGAAACACCTCGATCACGTCTCCTCGCACCCGGAACGTACCGCGGCGGAACTCGCCGTTCGTCCGCTCATACAAAATATCCACCAGCTTGTGTGTAATATCTTCCCGCGCGATCTTCTGGCCTTTTTCCAGGAACAGCATCATGCCGTAGTAGGCTTCCGGCGACCCGAGGCCGTAGATGCAGCTGACCGACGAAACAATCAGCGCGTCGCGGCGCTCAAACAACGATCGCGTCGCTGACAGACGCAGCTTGTCGAGTTCGTCGTTGATCGTCGCTTCTTTTTCGATATAAAGATCGGCGGCGGGAACGTAAGCCTCGGGCTGGTAGTAGTCGTAATAAGAAACGAAATATTCCACCGCATTGTGCGGAAAAAAATTCTTGAACTCGTGATAAAGCTGCGCCGCCAGCGTCTTATTGTGGGCCATCACCAGCGTCGGGCGATTCACCGCCTCAATCACCTTGGCCATGGTGTAGGTCTTACCCGAGCCCGTAACCCCGAGCAGAACCTGGTGCTGCTCCCGGTCGAAAATCCCGCGAGTCAGCGCTTCAATCGCCGCCTTTTGGTCGCCGCGAGGCTTGTAATCGGAGATGAGTTTGAAATCCACGGAAGAAAATCTCAGCCATCCGCCTACAGAGCGAAATTTGTCGCAGGCCGAATCTAACTATTATAAATGCCTGAAACCGGCAGGCACGCGACGCAGATCACGGTGGAACGGATTGCTGGCAGAAATTAAGAGACGCTGCTGGGCCGCTTGGTGCGCTTCCAGTATAAGTAACCCGGCACGCCGACGAGTACGATTGCCGTTCCCCAGAATGCTTCCCCGGGGCGGGTGATGATTGTGTTCAGCGTCCATGCCGCGCCCACGAGCACATAAATCGCCGGCAGCCACGGATATCCCGTGCAGCGATAAGGCCGCGGAATTTCCGGCCGTTTCCAGCGCAGCAGGAACATTCCGATCACCGTCAGCGTGTACGAGAGCACCATGCCATAAATCACGTACGTATAAAGCTGATCGTAGCGGCCGCTGACGGTCAGCACGGCGGCCCAAATACCTTGCCCGATCAGGCTGAACGCGGGAGTACGCCATTTGGGATGAATTACCGCCATGCGCTTAAAGAAAACTCCATCCTGCGCCATCGCCAGGTAGACGCGTGCACCCGAAAGCGTACAAGTCGCAGCTGCGCTGAAGCAGGAAACCGCGATCATCAGCGATAGCCACACCGCGGCCCGAGGCGAGAACAACGCTGCAGCGGCAGCATGCGCAATCGTCTCGTGCTTCGCAATTTCACTCAGGGGCAACGCGTAAAGATAGATCAGATTCATCGCCAGATAGATCGCTCCCACCGCGATCACGCCCAGCACCATCGCTCGCGGCACGTTCCGCCGCGGTTCCTTCACTTCCCCCGCCACCCAGGTGATGTAAACCCATCCGTCGTAGGCCCAGAACACCGCGATCAGGGCGACTCCCATGGCAGAAATTAACCGCGCCGGATGCAGACCCATCGTCAAGCTGGCGCCATGCGCGCTGAAATGCGACCAATCGCCTCTCCCAAAGGCCAATCCCAGGAAGACAAATCCGGCCATGGCTGCGAACTTCGTCCACGTGGAAACGTTCTGCAGAAGTGCGCCCCAGCGCAAGCCAACCACATTCACCCACGTGAGAATGGCGATCAGCAGAAGGCCAAACAGGTGCGCGCGGGAGATGGTAATACCGAGCAGCGAGAAGACCACGTGCTCCTGCCCCACCACCGGGAACACTTGTCCCGTATACGCCGCCGCCGCTACCGCCAGCGCCGCGATGCTGCCTCCGTTGGCCACGGCAAAGAGCATCCAGCCGTAGAGAAAGGCGACGAGGTCGCCGTATGCCTCGCGCAAGTACACATACTGCCCGCCCGACTCGGGGAACATCGATCCCAGCTCGGCAAAAGCCACGCAGCCAAACAGAGAAATTACCCCTCCTAGCACCCACACTCCCAGAAAGAGCATCGGCTGCGGCAGAGGGCCGGCAATATCTTTCGCCGTGAGAAAAATCGAGGATCCGATGATGCCGCTGACCAGCAGCAGAATGGAATCCAGCAGGCCAAGTCCGCGCACGAGCGTCACCTGCGGACGCGCATCCTGGGTTTCCGAGGATGATGGCGCTAGGGTTGTGTCCATTATCCGATTCCAAGCTCGTCCGGGGATTCCAGCGGGGTCCCGCATTTCCGGCATATCACGGCGGAGCAATCGCCACAGGTCAGGGGATCTTTCACTTCTTCAGCGCAGTTCGGGCAGTAGAGCGAGCCGGGCCGCGGCTCGGGCTGAGGCTTCTGAGGATTCGCCGCCATGTGGAGAAAGACTGTAGCACAGAGGCGTCCGGTATAGTCCGCAAAATTATCCTCAAGATGGTGGTGACTTTGAGGATTTCGACGCCAAATTATTGTTGGACGGCGTCATCCTAAGCGTAGCCCTTCTTCAGGCGTAGCAAAGGATCTCGCGCGGAGCGTACTCCGCGGGTAAGTTTGCACGGACTCAAATCGACCCACTACTCTCAAGATGGCTTATTCGAGAGGCGATGCGTGAGCGCTTAGAATGAAATTATGACCGACAAATCCCTTACTCCCGACGAAATCCTTCAGCAGGAATTCAACCGCTGGGCCACAGCCGGCGAAGGCCCCAAGATGGAACAGCATCACTTCGACATCACCACAAAGACCCTTCGCCGCATGAACCTTCGCCCCGGCGAGCGCGTGCTCGATCTCGGCTGCGGTTCGGGCTGGGCTACGCGACTGCTGGCGCGTCTGGTGGGGGAAGGCCCGGATGGCTTCGGCCAGGTCGTCGGCCTCGATGTTTCCGACGAGATGATTCGTGAAGCCCGCTCCGCCTCCAAAGACTTCGATAACGTGCTCTATGTATGGGGATCGGCGCAGAAGATTCCCTGGGAAGAAAACTTCTTCGACAAAGTTTTGTCGGTCGAATCGTTCTACTACTATCCCGACCAGGACCGCGCTCTGATGGAGCTGTTTCGCGTGATGGCGCCGCGGGGCAAACTGTTCATCCTCATTAATCTGTATAAGGACAATTCGTACTCACTGCAATGGGTCGACAAGCTGAAGGTACCCGTACACGTGCGATCTGCAGCGGAGTACGTCGAGCTTCTGCAAAAGCATGCCTTCGAAAACGTGGAAGCAGTTTGCATTCCCGACGACACTCCCACGCCGGATGATTACAAAACGAAATCGTTCAATAGCCTGGAAGATCTGAAAGCTTTCAAGCGCGAAGGAGCTTTGCTGCTGATGGCGTCTAAGCCGGACTTGCGAACGCCAGGACCTGCGTACACGATCTACTGACTCGAAGGCGCGGCTTCCGTCGCGCCCAGAAGAGCCTTCAAATCTCGCTGTCATCTTCCTCATCGCGGTCTCGCTCGCTCAAATCGCGCACCGGGCTCATCGCCTTGCCGTCGTTCGCATGATGAATCTCAATCCGCCCATTCACGTTTTCCAGCTTGATGCGCGCGCCGCCAGCACCGAGCTGGCCGCGAAGATTATGCCCGACGAAATGATGATGCACCACTCTCAGGCCGAAATCATTTTCGATCCCTCCCGACACCGTTTCCGCTTCGATTTCCGCTTTCGCATCCGAGGGAAGCGTCAAGCGCACCGATCCATTCACTGAAGTCAATTCAATCGAAGAATCGGAAAGCTGGTCGAAATTGGCCTCCAGTCGTCCGTTCACCGTCGACAGTTCAGCTCGGCCGGATAGGTTGTGCGCCTCCAATCTGCCGTTAACGCAGGAAGCATGGACTTCGCCGCTCGCTCCGGTAATGTCAAGCGACCCGTTAATCAGATTGAGCTCATCCAACCTAACAGCTTGCGGCACCGTCAGTGTGTATTCGACTCCTGCGGGGTTATTGCGCGAACCCCAATTAAAGCTCATGTCGTGGTGGGGATACTTGGTGCGAATCGAAATGTGATTCTGGGTGGCGTCTATCTCGATCTTGGCTTCGTCCAGCCGCTCCTTCGAGTCGGCATACTTCACCGCATCGACCTTGACTTCGCTGCGATCCCATACGGAAACGTGAACCGCCCCGTTGATATTGTCCAACTCCACGCTGCCGTCGGGAGCGATGGTATAAGTCTGATGAAACTCTTCGGTATATCGGTAGTCGCCCGTGTGGTCCGACGCGTGGGCTCCGGCGGCGAAGGCAAAAAGTGCGCAAACAGTTCCGAGAGCAGCTCCCAGCCATGCGGGCAGTTGGCATGTGCGATTCATAATCCCTCCGTTCAAGCCGTTAGACGTAGCCGCCTGCAAATCGTGAGTCCACAAATCAGTCACAATTGTTTCGCGGAGGGGCCAGCTCGAATATCGATACCCTCCGACGTCATCCCGAAGGCCCGCGCTTTCACCGGCGGGCCGAGAGCCTGCCCTGAGCAAGTGAGCGCAGCGAACGCGTCGAACGGGGATCTCGCGTGGACCCGTAGCCTTGCTCGCTATCGTCGACTCTGTCTTGATAGGGTTCGAGCTTTGGAGATAGATCCCCCGCCCGCACTCTCCAGAACTTCCGGCCAGCGTAGTAGCGAAGCAGCTCCCGGTTTTGTTCCGGACCCATATCCCAGGCCCAAATGATTTTTGAGTGATCGATATCGGCTGAGTTGTAGACCCAGTCGCGGTCGGGATCGAAATCCGGAGAATAGCTAACCAGCACCACGTGCTCGCCGGGAAGAGCGTTCAATCGCTGCACGATAGCCGCGCGCTGCATGTCTCCCTGTTGCCATTCTTTCTCCGGATGGATGTGCGTTACTGCTAGACCCACGCGCAGCACAACGGTCGCAATGTAAACGACACAGATGGCGCGCACAAACGCCAGGCCAATGGGTTTCCCACGCCATCTAAATATCCGCAGGTGTCTCATGCATTGCAGAAAAATCAGGAACACCAGTGCCGTTGCCGGAGCGGCATAATGAGGATAGAACCAGCTCTCGACCCCCAGGCCGGCAACAAAGATCGCGGCGACCAGCCAGGGCACGCGCATTCTGCGGTCGCGAACAGCGCAGGGCAGTGCGATAAACACGAAAGGCAACGGCAGCACCAGGTAAACCGGCCAGAAATAATGCAGGCCTTCCCACCTTGCGCGGATGTATTCGCCGAAGTTGCGGTATCGAGTTTCCCGCACTTCGCGCTCGTATTGCGCCTGCATCCTGGAGTGGTTGTAGGCCTTTGCCGGCCAGGGCGTTTGCCACAGGAAGTAGCGCGCCTGCCCGTAGGCTTCCCGATTCACGGCGTACGTCATACGCAAAGGATCGCCCGTCACACGGTAGTAGTAATAACCCGTCCACGCTGCCAGCGGCGTCAGGGTCAAAACCAGCGGCAGCACAAAGTTCCTGAACAACATGCGCAACTGGGGCCCGCGCCCGCCGAACATCCACGCCAGCAGCGCGAGAGCGACTCCTGCGCTTAGCAACAACCCTTCGTACGGGCGCGTGTTCGCCAGTATGAAGAGTCCGATTCCCATAATCGCCGCATTCCCCCACGAAGGCCGGCGTTTGATTCTAGCCAATGCACCCAGGATCACCGCTCCGCCGAGTGCCGGAAGGCAGGCGCACCAATATCCGTTAGTCCAGTAGCTCAGCAGCCCGAGCCGGGGAATCGTCAGGACTCCGCCCAGCAGCGCCCAGCGCAGCGGCAGCCAGCCTTGCAGCATCCAGCAAATGGCGGCGCACATCAGCGCCGCGGTCAGTAATTGTCCTATCCACGGGCTGCCCATGATCTCGCCAAAAGCCAGCACCATGCCCTGCCCCGGCGGATACATCGACATATACGTCGGGCGCCAGATGACGTGGAAAGTTTCGAAGTGAATCCACATCGGGTGCGGAGGGTTCGTCAGCCGCCCGTGCGCGAACGTGTCGCCGGCAAGCAGATAACTGTATTCGTCGTGCCAGTGCGGCAGAGGAATCCCCGAAACTGGAATCACCGCCGCGCGAATAGCCAGCACTGCCAGCCCAACGAAAAATGCGGAAAGCATTTTGCGGGGGGCGATGGATTTGCCGAAGCGTTCCAACCGCTCCAGTCCCAGGGCTGCCCACCACCGCGGAAATTTGACCTGCAAATAGACCAGCAGCGCTACGATCGCGGCCGGTTTTAACAGAGTCAAGGTCGTGGAGGAAGCCGTGCGTGTGAGTAGAAACGCCCCTGATAAAAGTCTTGTCGCGTCAATCACGCGGGGCCTCGGGCGGGGCCTCGGGCGGGGCCTCGGGCGGGTCCGGGTGGGCCGGTTTATTTCCAGCTTCGGTCAGCACGTAAATTCCCAGAATCGTCATCTCCGGCTCGATCGGATGCCGGTAACGCTGCCCCGGAAAAACGACGTAATAAATCGCGGGATAACAAAGAATCAGCCAGAAAAGCAGCCACGCCCCTGGCCTGTGCTTGCGCAATGCCCGACCCAAGCCCCAGAACATAAGCACCGACGATGCCAGGAACAGCGAATTCTTCACCTGCGAAAGCCACCAGACCTGCGCCAGGCGCGGTGGTCCCGCCCAGTAATAAATAAAGCGCTTGAGGCAAAGCACCGCGAAGCGTCCATAGTCTGCCTCGATGTAATCCATCGCCTGCCGCTTGCGCATGGCGATGTATGGCAGCTCGCCCATCGCCACGTACTGGCGCAGGGCGTACAAATCCTGCGTCGGATGCAGATACTGCATCCACGTTCCATCGGCGAATCGCCCATTGCCCAGCGCCAGCTCAGCTCCGAAGTTGTCGCGAATGAAAATGAACTTGTGAAACGTCTGATAATTTCTTCCGACCCATGGCGCGACACATGCGGCAAACACGACCGACGCGAGCACGACTCCAGCCAACGACTTCTTTCCGCGCTTCGCGCGGCGATACCACGCCCACAATCCCGAGGCCGGCAGAAACGAAATTAGTACCGTGCTGTTCAGCGCCGCTACGCCCCAAAGCAGGCCAAGCCATAGCCAGGGTTTGAGTCCATCGCGATCTTCCATCGTCAGCGCCAGCCAGAACAGCACGGCCACAAGCAGCGCCGAAAGGCTCGTTTCCCAAACCCAGCGCGTGCACCAGGCCATCGCGTAAGGCAGCAGCGCCCACGTCCACGCCGATCCCACTGCCACTTTTTCGGAAAAGATTCGCCGCGCGATCAGAAAGATCGGAATACAGGTGAGCGCCGAGAACAGGCTGTTGATCGAGAGCAAAACCAACGCCGACGCGTGCGAATAGATTCCAAACAGGTGAAACACGCCGGCAGTCAGGTATGGATACAGCGGCGGCTCCCACGCCGTCGCCCCGGTCGCCGCATCGAAAGGATTACTGAATCCCTGCCCCGAGGCAATGGCCGCGCCGATGCGCCCCATTTCCCAGCCGAAGCCGAAGTTATGGTCGGCAGTCTTGAATCTGTATGTGTGGCCAACAATGATCCAGCCGATGCGAAGAACCGCCCCAATGGCTACTATCCAGAACAGCGAAGTGCGGATGCGGAGCCAGATCCTTTTGACTCGAGTTCCCTTGTTCACGTGCTCGACTGTGGCGCCGGGATTTGCATTCATGAGTGACTCTATTCTTAGCTGAGACACGAAGCGCGGGCAACCTGTCGCTCCCGCGGTGAGCCAGAACGGTATAATGTTTCTGAGGTCCAACATGGGCTGGCTGCAAAACAAGTTCGAAAAGAATTTTCTGATCACTACAGTGGATTACGTCTTCAACTGGGCGCGCAAATCGGCCGTTTGGCCGATGACCTTCGGCTTGGCCTGCTGCGCGATCGAGATGATCGCCTCCTCTACAGCACGCTTCGACATCGCGCGCTTCGGATCGGAAGTTTTCCGGCCCAGCCCGCGGCAAAGCGATCTGATGATCGTCGCCGGCACGGTGACGCTGAAGATGGCGCCGGTGGTGAAGCGCATTTACGATCAGATGCCCGACCCGAAATGGGTGATCTCCATGGGCGCCTGCTCGTCGGTTGGCGGACCGTTCAATACATATGCCGTATTGCAGGGTGTCGACAAGATTGTGCCGGTCGATGTCTACGTAACCGGCTGTCCGCCGCGGCCAGAAAATCTTTTCTATGCGCTGCTGAAGTTGCAAGACAAAATCGACACTATGACCCTGGCCAAGAAGCCAACCGAAATTCGTCTCGACGCGAACATGGTGGAACATTTCAAAAAGCAGGTGATGATCGCGCAGACTTTGCAACCGAAATGACCGAGTCTAGCGGGCGTGAGCGTAGCGGGAGCCCGCTGCGGTCATCCTGAGCGCCGCCCGAGCGGGGCGAGGCGAAGTCGAAGGATCTCTGCACTTGCCGCTGAACAGTTCGCCATGTGCACGGCGACTAACGCCGGAATGCTGAGCGCCAATTGCCAATTGACAATCGCCCATGTCTGACTACACGAAAATAGCGCCCACGTCTGACCTTCCCCTCGCCAACGAAGCCAAAGAATTTCTCTGCGGCTCGAAAACCATCTGCATCGCCAACGTAAACGGGACCTACAGCGCCATGGACAACATCTGCCTTCACCGCGGCGGGCCGCTTGGTCAAGGAATGATTGAAAACGGTAAAGTGATCTGCCCGTGGCATGGCTGGGCGTGGGATGCGCAAACCGGCCAGGCCTCCCAGGATTCACGGGCGAAAGTTACCGTATATCCGCTGAAGATCGAAAACGGCGATGTCCTGCTGGAGATGTAGTTCCGACTGAAATTAAGCGCTATGTCATCCTGAGCGAAGCGAAGGATCTATGTAGTCCGTTTATCTCCGCTCCGCGCGTAACACGGTTACGAACAAACGCAGAGATTTTTCATTGAGACTCGCCGCCGAGCTGACGACTCCGCTTCCTCAGAACGAAGGTCAAATCGATCATCCCAGCAACCGAAGGAATCTTCCCGTCTGATTCTCATACCCCGGAAACACTTCCCTCAAATTCTTATTCCCCATGTGCTGCGCAACCGCCTCTCCAAGCACCTGGCGGAAATCCGTGGTCAGCGCCAGATCGCGGCCTTCATAAAGCTGCGACTGATCGAGGCCCGGCCAGCGCCCGTATACGTTGCCGCCCTTTACCGGCCCGCCCAGAACGAACAT
>JASHQM010000181.1 GCA_030039165.1 Candidatus Sulfotelmatobacter sp.
TCGTCTGCGGGTGTCATCTCGGATTTCTTGGGTTGTCCCGTCATCTGCGAATAGCTCCCGCTTCCCATTGATTTCTACGATCAATCCGTTCTGAGAAGCGCTGCTCACACTCGTAAAATACGAACGCGTTTTGAGGGCAGTCAATCTTTGGCGGTGCGGTAGGCTCCCTACTTGACCGCGGAGCACACTAGCGCACCCGCCGTCTCTCGCGCGACTGTAGCCATTCATCTACTGACACTGTGCGGTAGAACACCTGCCGACCGATCACAACTCGCGGCGGTCCCATACGATGCACCTCCCAACGCTGTAGCGTGCGCGTGGTTACGCCAAGATGTGTGGCAAGTTGCTCTGGAGTGAGAAGTCCGAAGGGGCTGGTCGTCTGCTCGTTCGTCTCTGTCTGCATAACGAGAGACATTCAACAGCATTACGACGACATTGAATAATGAGCGTAAATAGCTTTTTTCTTGAATTGTGTGTTGACAAACTGTTGACAGAAGAGATGAGTCAAAAGCAGGAAGTGCGTGAAATACGCATGAATACTGGCTGCCCCCCAGGGATTCGAACCCCGATATGCTGATCCAGAGTCAGCTGTCCTGCCGTTGAACGAGGGGGCAGTTGATTCATTATCCAATGAGCGCAAAGGACGGTCAAATCTTGCTACAAGCGCAGCCTCGATGTCATTCCGAACCAGCTCGGAACGAGCAGTGAGGAGCCTGCTTTTCACAAAGGAGCACTGCAATCTCGCGCTAAACTCTAAGAATACTCAGGAGGCGTTTTATGGTTACCATTCTGGAAACCGCGGAAACCTATCCCGAAATCGCCCGCCGCGCTCTCCAGCCAGAGCAATGCGCACTCATCGTGATCGATATCCAGCAAAAACTCCTTCCGCCGATTTTTCAGAAAGAACAACTCGTTCGCAATTCCCAACTGTTGATTCGCGCCGCCGGCATCCTCCACCTTCCCACTATGCTGACGACGCAATATTCAAAGGGATTGGGACCGACAGTTCCCGAGATTGCAGCTCTTCTTCCCGAGAACCAGGCCATCGATAAAGACCGATTCTCCTGTTTCGGAAGCGATTCTTTTTGCACTCTGCTCAAGCATCTGCCCGGTAATCGAAGCACGCTGCTGCTCTGTGGCATGGAGAGCCACATCTGCGTGATGCAATCCGCGCTGGCCGCGCTCCGCGAAGGCTACATCGTCCATGTCGCTTCCGACGCAGTCAGCTCGCGCACGGAATGGAACTGGAAGCTTGGTCTGGAAAGAATGCGGGCCTCAGGCGCCGTAATTTCTTCCACTGAGATGATGATCTATGAGTTGATGCGGTCTTCCTCGTCGCCCGCATTCAAGGATATGCTGCCGTATCTGAAGGGATGAATCCTAACCAACAAGGCCAACTACCAATGCCATTAACCAAGTGATGTCATTCCGAAACATCCGAGGGCGGCGGAGAGTCGAATGGGAACCTGTTCTTCGCCTGCGCCAACAAGCAAACCTAACACTCACTCTCCTGCTTCCTTCTTCTTCACCCTCACTACGGTAATCTTCGCAAACCCCTCCTCAAACGTCGGCGGCTTCAGCTTTGCCGCCATGCGCCGCATCACATCCTCCGGAACTACCCGGTCGCGCCGCTGGTGGCGCTCGATGCACACCTGCAACGGTACATCGAAAAATACGGCGTGAACCTCATAATTATAGTCTTTCGCGAGCTTGATCCAGTGCTGCCGTTCGTGTGGAGTCAGATTTGTCGCGTCCACATAGTTCGTCGGCCGTCGCGAAATCAGCCTGGCCTTTAGCATCGAGCGCAGATTAGAGAACACCAGGTCCTGATAGCGCTGCTCGCGCACATCGTCGAACAGCAGCGTGCGCATCATGTCGCTCGAAAGCGGAGTTACGTTATGCCGCTTAAACCATGAGCTTTTGCCTGACCCAGGTAAGCCAATGGCAAGAACGACTATGCCCTTTGGGGGACGCTGGGGCGCTGCCGGAATCGGCGCAGGCGGTGCTACAAGTTGCGCAGCTCCGGCCGGGCTTTCTCCTTCAGGCTCCGGGTACTCGGCGGGCTGGATTTCCTCGATGGGCTCAGCCACTGTTCCGCCTGTCGATCCCTTGGGCGCGAAGGCTTGCGCCACGGCTTGTTCTCGTCCGCCGCCTTCGCGTGCTGCTCCGCCTCGGCCGCGGCCGCCGCGCCGCCGTCGGCCCCGCGCGAGTTGCTGCCGCGTACCCGTTCCCGGGCGACTTGCGGGCCGCTCTTTGGCCAATTCTTCTTTGGCAGGAGCTTTCATGTCTGCTTCTGCTTCGCTTGTCCCCCGCGTGTCCAGTGCCTGCTCAGACATAACCGGGGTTTCCCGATCCGTTCCAGGCTTTTGCGGCTCCGCCGGACTGCTGGGCTGTTCGACATCAAAATAGGCCGGCTGCAAGGGCGGTGGCGCAGATTGTTGCTCGAGAGGCTTTTCAGGTTTTTTCTTGCGGCGCTGGAGGCGCTCGCGCATCCATTTACGCATATGAAAGGCTTTTAACACAGATTCGGTGACGGAGCAATCAGCCGTACCCGGGCACACACCATGCTGTCTGGCGGCCGGCCGGCGGCAGGTCACTGAGCTTGTCCGAATTAAAATCGTCGCCATGCGTGAAATTTCCTTCGCCATTCGCGGCCAAAAATATATCTCTCTTGCCACGTTTCGAAAGAACGGAGCAAAGGTGGCCACACCCGTGTGGTTCGGCGAAGAAAACGGCAAGCTCTACGTTATGACGCGCAGCGATATGGGTAAAGATAAAGCGCCTGAGCAACAATCCGCAGGTAACGGTTGCGCTTTGCCGCGTGCGCGGCATAGTTACGGGGCCGGAAATCCCTGCCATCGCCCGGATTCTGACAATGCAGGAGCACCTGCATGCACGGCAAACGATCAACCGTAAGTATTGGCTCGCGCGCCTTCCGCTGATCTGGTGCCGCACCGATGCCTATCTGGAGATCAGTTTCCCGTAACGGCCCGAATCGGCGTTATCCTCGAATCGAGGTCATTCTCAAATCGAGGTCATTCCGAATTGGTTCCAAAGACCGCTGAGGAGCCTGCCTGAGCGAAGCGAAGGACCCGAATGGGAACCTGCTGTTTGCATTTAGCCGCCGGCTCATTTACGCCGCTTCTTCCTCCCTGCTAACATCATTTGTCTGTATAGCGGAACAACTCTGAGCACGCTCTTATAAAGAACGGAGGCTTCATGGCTATCAAAGTTGGCATCAACGGCTTCGGACGCATCGGCCGCAACGTCCTTCGAACCACAATCAATGATTCCAACCTCGAGTTCGTCGCTGTCAACGATCTAACCGATCCCAAAACCCTCGCACATCTGCTGAAATACGATTCCATTCTCGGCAACCTGCCCAACAAAATCAGCGCCGGTGCGGATAGCATTTCCATCGACGGCAAAACCATTAAAGTTTTCAAGGAAAAAGATCCCGCCGCGCTTCCCTGGGAGTCCGTTGGCGCGCAGGTCGTCATCGAATCCACCGGTCGCTTCACCGATGCCAATGACGCCAAGAAACACTTACGCGGGTCGGTGAAGAAAGTCATAATTTCGGCTCCTGCGAAGAACGAAGACGTTACGCTCGTCCTCGGCGTCAATCAGGAAAAATACGATCCCGCCAAACATCACATCATTTCAAATGCGTCCTGCACGACAAACTGCCTGGCGCCGGTCGCCAAAGTCGTTAACGACGCATTCAAAATTGTCAGCGGCACCATGACCACGATTCACTCATATACCAACGATCAGGTCATACTTGATTTCCCGCATAAAGATCTGCGCCGTGCCCGTGCCGCTGCTATCAACATGATTCCGACTTCCACCGGCGCAGCGAAGGCGCTGAAACTGGTAATTCCCGACCTGGCCGGCAAGCTCGACGGCTTTGCCATGCGCGTGCCCACACCGAATGTCTCCGTGGTCGATCTCGTTGCATGGGTAGAAAAGAAAACGACTCGGGACGAAGTAAATGCGGCGTTGAAAAAGGCATCCGAAAGCGGCCCGTTGAAGGGCTATCTAGGCTTCGAAGAAGGTGAACTGGTGTCGTCAGATTTCAAGGGCGACTCACGATCCTCCATCGTCGACGCGCCCATGACCCTGGTGGTCGGCGGCAACTGCGTAAAGGTGATCTCCTGGTACGACAACGAATGGGGATACTCCTGCCGCGTCCGCGACCTGATCCATTACATCGCAAGCAAAGGATTGTAGCGGCGGACGGGATCGTAGCGCCGGCGTCTCGCCGGCTGAATGCTGGTTCGAAAAGCAGGGTGGAGATCTAGGATGTCATTGCGAACCGGGGCGCAAGTTGCGTTGAGAGCCTGCCGCGAGTGAATGAGCGCAGCGAAGGCATCGAACGAGAACCTGCTTTTCGCGTCGCGAAGGGATATGATTAAATCCCTCAGTTAAGGGCATTACAAGGACGACCAGCCAATGTCCAAACTTTCCATCCGTGACATCCCGCTGAACGGCAACCGCGTCTTCATGCGGGTGGATTTCAACGTTCCGCTCGACGACGGCCGGGTCATGGACGACACTCGCATCCGCGAAACACTTCCGACCATTGAGTACGCGCTGCGCCACGGGGCACGTCTCATTCTAGCTTCCCACCTTGGCCGTCCTAAAGGAAAGCCCAATGCGAAGATGAGCCTGAAGCCTGTCGCCGAGCGCCTACGGATGGTGCTCGATAAAGAACTGGCTCGCGGAGAGAACGTCGGCTTCTGCCCAGATTGTGTCGGTCCTGAGGCCGAAGAAGTTGCCACTCAATTGGAAAAAGGCCAGACCCTGCTGCTCGAAAACCTCCGTTTCCACGCTGAAGAAGAAGCCAACGATGAGGGTTTTGCCCGCCAGCTTGCCAATCTCGCTGAATACTATGTCAATGACGCGTTCGGCACCGCCCATCGCGCCCACGCCTCGACTGTGGGCATGACGAAGTTTATGACGAAGTGCGCGGCTGGGCTGCTCATGGAAAAAGAGCTGCAATATCTGGGCAAGGCCCTCGAACATCCCGAGGAGCCATTCGTAGCCATTCTGGGCGGGGCGAAAGTCAGCGACAAGATCGCCGTCATTCGTAATCTCATGGGCAAGGTCGATTCGCTGATCGTTGGCGGTGGCATGGCGTACACGTTCCTTAAGGCACAGGGGCAGGAAATCGGCAAGTCGCTCGTCGAAGCCGACAAACTTGATCTCGCGTGCCAACTGTTGGCCGAGGCCAGGCAACGAAATATTAAGTTCCTGCTGCCCATCGACCATGTCGTCGCCTCAAGGCCAGAAGCCAATGCGGTGATCCAGCAGATCGGCGAGGGCCAGCCCATCCCGCCCGACAAAATGGGATTGGATATCGGGCCAAAGACGATTGAGCTGTTCTCAGAAGAAATTTCGCGCGCCCGAACTATTGTATGGAACGGACCCATGGGTGTATTCGAAGTTCCCGGCTTCTCTCGCGGAACCTTCCGCATCGCCCATGCCATCGCCGAAAATGCAGGAGCCATCTCGATTGTTGGCGGTGGAGATTCTGTCGCTGCCGTCCATGCGGCTGATGTAGCCGATAAAATCACTCACATTTCCACCGGCGGCGGCGCTTCTCTCGAATTTTTGGAGGGCAAGAAACTTCCTGGTGTGGAAGCCCTCACGGACAAGCGGTAGTCAACTAGAGACGATCGAGCGTCATGCGATCTGGAATTCCTCGAAAATACTTCTCCAGTGCTCTAGTGAAAGTATTACCTTCCTCCGAAACCTGCGCAAAAAGCGTCATGCAAGAGCGGAACTTAATGTCGTCGGGGGAACCGAAAACCTGTGCAGCCGAAGAATTTTCTATGGTGAGAACTAACTGTGTGCACTCCTTCAGGCGAGGACCCAGGACTGGGTGGGCAAGGTACGCGTGCGCTTCTTCCAGGCCGGATATGGCATATTCGATCGCGGTTGGGCTGTTTCCAAGGCCGTGGATTTGGGGAAAGATAAACCACATCCAGTGGCTCATTTTTCTTCCGGCTTTTAATTCAGAGGTGACGCGTTGAAAAATCGGCGTCTGGGCGTCTACAAACCGTTGCAGATCAAACCGGTCTGTATTCTCGGAGGCGCTTCGAGCGCACATCATTCCCCCCTCACAGATTGAATGAATGTAATACGCAGCAGAAATTGAATTGTGAAAAGGCCATTCATGAGAAAGAAGCTAATCGCCGCCAACTGGAAGATGTACAAGACTCCCGAAGAAACCCGTGCTTTTTTCCGTGACTTTCTGCCGCTCGTCTCTGGCCATGACCGCGATGAAATCGTCGTCTGCCCACCCTATATTGATCTCACCGCCGCAGTCGAGGTCACGAAAAATTCCAACGTGGCCGTCGGCGCGCAAAACGTCCACTGGAAAAATGAAGGCGCATTCACGGGCGAAATTTCCGCCCTGATGCTTCTGTCGGTCGGCGTCACTCACGTGATCGTCGGCCACTCCGAGCGTCGACAGTATTTTGGCGAAACTGACGATACCGTGAACCTCCGCCTCAAAGCCGCACTTGAGTCCGGTCTTACGCCCATCTGCTGCGTCGGCGAGGTTCTCGAAGAGCGAGAAGCTGGCCTTACCGATGACGTGCTCCGGCGCCAATGCGTGCGTGCATTTCATGCGATCTCGGCAAAGAAAGCGGCGAAGCTAGTCGTCGCCTACGAACCGGTTTGGGCGATCGGCACAGGCAAAACGGCGACACCCGAGATTGTCGCGGAAGCCCACGCCGTGATCCGCCGCGAGGCCACCGAGGTGTTCGGTGAAGATTTCGCGGCGCAACTTCGCATTCTCTACGGAGGTTCCGTCAAACCGGAGAACGCTTCCGCGCTGATGGAAAAGGAAGAAATTGACGGCGCACTCGTTGGCGGGGCATCGCTTGATGCGAAGTCATTCGCTGCGATTGTGAAGTACTGAGGCTCGCACGAACCGCGTCTGTCTCGCGACTGTCCTATCTTTACTTTTGCCACTCCGAACTGATCCAAAGGGTCGGTGAGAAACTGCTCTCTCCCTCGATCCCACGAACCCGTTCTTCCCCCTTTACTGCCACATCTGCTAATCTTCCCTTCGCAATCTCTAAGCCCGGACGAGAATTGAGCCCCGATGATTGAAACTCCGCGCCCCGAACCCAGCCGCCTTTACCGCTGGCTGGTCCTTGTTTTTGTCAGCCTGGCGATGTTTGGCAGCTATTACGCCTACGACGCCCTCAGCCCCTTGGCCGACGTCCTGAAAGAACAGCTCAAGTTCAGCGATCTGGACATCGGCTTCCTGCAGGCGATTTACAGCTTCCCAAACATTTTCACCGTGCTCATTGGCGGCATCATCATCGACCGGATCGGGTTGCGTAAATCACTGATGATCTTTGGGGTGCTTTCGTTCATCGGGCCGGCCATAACCGCCGCAACCGGCCATCTCTCGGTCATGGCTGCCGGACGCCTCATCTTTGGCATGGGCGCGGAATCGCTCAATGTCGCCGTCACCACCGCTCTAGCCCGCTGGTTCCGCGGCAAAGAATTAAGCTTCGCTTTCGGTCTGAATCTGACAGCTTCCCGCCTCGGTACATTCGCTGCACTCAACTCACCGACCTGGGCGCGCTCCGCCTACGCAAATTGGCGCACGCCATGGTTGATTGCTGTGGCCTTCTCAGCCCTGTGTGTAGTTGGAGCGGCCATCTACTGGGCTATGGAGCAATGGGCGGAGAAAAATTATCACCTCGGCGACATTTCCACCGAAAAAGTAGTCTTCAAAGACCTTTGGAAATTCGGTGTCAGCTACTGGCTGATCGTGGCACTCTGCATCGTTTTCTACTCCGCCATCTTCCCCTTTCAAACCTTCGCTGTGAAATTCTTCATGGAAGCGCACGGCACGTCGCGCGAATTCGGCGGCTTTTTGTCGAGCATGTTGACGGCGTTTGCCATGATTTTCACGCCGCTGTTCGGGCTGTGGGTCGACCGCGTTGGCAAACGCGCGCTGCTCATGATGTTCGGCTCTTTGCTTCTTATCCCAGTCTATCTGATGATGGCTTACACTCAAATCAACCTCTATATCCCGATGGCCATGATGGGTGTAGCATTTTCGCTTATCCCAGCCGTGTTGTGGCCCTCGGTCGCCTACATCGTCGACCAGTCGAAGTTAGGGACGGCTTATGGGTTGATGACCATGATCCAGAACATCGGCCTGTTCGGGCTGAACCTGCTTATCGGCTGGGCCAACAATTTCGCCCATGCCGATGCCTCAAATCCCTCCGGATATCGCCTGGGCATGTGGATTTTCTCGATTCTCGGCGTCTTAGGAGTGTTGTTCTCTTTTCTTTTGCGGCAGCGGGAACTCGGTCCGCATGGCCACGGACTCGAAACTATCACGACCGCCAAGGCGGCCACTGCAGCCGTTGGGTAGCACGCGGCTACCAAATTACGGAGCCTGCGACTCTTCGTCTCCTTCCGGGTTGGATTTTATTATGGAGGATAACCCCAAACCTACAAACATAAAAGGGTTTGTGATGATTTCTACGAATGCTGCAAAGCCTGGAACGGCATCCGAAGATCGGTAGATTCGATCTAATATTTTGGAACTGAGGTAATCAACGGGTTTGCCCAAGAGTCACGCAAACGATACAACAGAAACTACTTAGGCCGCATCCCAAAGAGTGCGGCCGGAAAAGCCAGCTTGACCGAGCCACGACAGCAATCCGGTAACGAATTTAACGAAGCCGAGGCTATCGAGCGGGCCAAGCACGGGGATGCGGAAGCATTCCACGCGCTCTATGACAAGCACAAGCGGCGTGTCTATTCTCTCTGCCTGCGTATGACGGCAAATACTGCGGAGGCGGAAGATCTTGCCCAGGAAGCGTTCCTGCAGCTCTATCGCAAAATTGCCACCTTTCGCGGCGAGTCGGCATTTTCCACATGGTTGCATCGGCTTTCGGTAAACGTCGTGCTCATGCATTTGCGCAAGAAGTCTCTTCCCGTGGTTTCGCTCGAAGAAACTACCCAGAGCACAGAGGAGGATTCGCCCAGGAAGGATTTTGGCGCGGAGGATGTCTCGCTGGCCGGTTCCATCGACCGCATGCAATTGCAGCGTGCGGTCGACAGCCTACCGCCCGGCTACAGAATGATTTTTATTCTGCACGATGTGGAAGGTTACGAGCATAATGAGATCGCGAAACTTATCGGATGCTCGATTGGCAACAGCAAGTCCCAGTTGCACAAAGCGCGCATGAAATTGCGTGACCTGCTGAGAGCGAACAGAGCCGAAAAGGCCGGCCGCTCGAAAGCAGGATAGATAAGCAAAAGTAAGAGAGAAAACTTAGCAAGAAGCTGTCTGGAGGCGGTTTAACGGCTTGATCTTGGCTCTTTTTCGCAGCAAAGCGAACAAGTGAGAAAGTGTAAAGATCCGCCCGTTCAGGACCGCGCACGGTTTCCAAAGATATTGGAATCGCGACAAGCTTCAACCTTTGCAGGGGCGCAGGAACGGCGGTACATTTCAGCCGCAGCAGGACTCGGGAGAGGTTATGAATTGCGTTGAGCTGCAACAGAGCTTGGCGGAGGTCGAGGATGCCAGCACGGAAGAACAAAGGTCACATCTTAGAACCTGTCCGGTGTGCTCTGCGTTAGTGAAAGAATTGAATTTGATCGTTTCCGCCGCCGTTGATTTGCGGTGCGCGGACGAACCCAGTCCCAGGGTTTGGAATTCGATTGAAGCGGCCTTGCGGCGCGAGGGGCTGATTCGCCCCTCGCGTACGTCGCTCATACCTTCTTTCAGCTCGCGTTGGGGCGCTCTCGCCTGGCTTGTGCCAGCAGTTGCGACCTTATTGCTCTGTTTCGCGATCTACCTTCGTCATACGTCCCCCATAACAGAAACTGCTCGCCAAACCTTCGTTTCGACCCCGGCGGTGAATGCTGCCGATCTCAACGATGAAGACCTGCTTCAGGAAATTGCCGATAACTCTCCGGCCGTGAAGACGCAGTTTGAGGAGAATCTGCGCCAGGTAAATCAATCCATTCGCGACGCGCAAAGCTGGGTAGATGAAAGTCCCAACGACGCCGAAGCCCGGCGATTGCTGATGGATGCCTACCAGCAGAAATCCATGCTGTTTGATTTGGCAATGGACCGTAGTCTGCCATAATGGGGAACGTTTTTAGCCTGCTCGGTGGGGGAGCGTAGGGGAGCGTATATGTTGAGTAATCGGACGACGAAACTGCTGACGATTGGCCTGCTCGTTGCCGCCGGAACCCTGATTGCCGAAACCAAGAAAGACCTTCATTTCAATGTGGGCCCAAAAGCCGGGGTTTCCATCATCAATCCCTACGGTTCGATCTCGGTTAAGCCGTCCCCGGGGAACACGGTAGTAGTCAATGCGGTGTTGCGCTCCGACAAGGTTGAGATCGACAACACTCAGACGGGTAACCGAGTGGATATTCAATCGCACCTGCTTTCCGGTGCCGATCCGGATTCCGGACGTGTCGATTACGTCGTCTATGTCCCCGCCGACGCCAGTGTCACGCTGCATTGCAGCACCGGTTCGCTCGAAGCCGAAAAATTGCATGGCGATGTCACGCTTGAAGGGGCAGGCGCAGCCGTGGATGTGCATGACGTCTCCGATGCACACGTTCATGTCAAGACAATGAATGGGGCCGTAACCCTTGACAATATTCAGAATGGACACGTCGAGGTTGATTCCGTGAGCGGAGACGTAACTATGCGCAGTGTCACCGGCCCGCTTATCCAAGTGGTCTCTACCAGCGGCAAGATCAATTACATAGGCGACTTCGGCAGCAGCGGCGAATACCGCCTCACCAGCCACAGCGGCGACATCGACGCCGTCATCCCCGAATGGACCTCCGCCGATGTGAGCGCTCGCTCGGTTCGCGGCGAGGTCCACGACGACATTCCACTCCAGCCGAAATCCCACACCTGGTTTTCCATGGATAAGGGGCGTGCCTTCGCTGGTACCGTCGGCCGTGTCGCCGTGTCCTCCACGGTAGTTCTGCGCACCTTCAGTGGTAGAATCCACCTAAGAAAACGTCCCGAAAAACAACAATAGAAGCGTGAATGGCTCGTATCAGAGCACGGCTTCAGCCGTGCTATCAAGGCGAGAATTAAAGATCGCGGCCTTGGCTGCTGAGGTACTATCGGTCTTGCCACGACTAATCCCCACTGTACCCAAACGGAAAGGTAAAGTCCGCATCAGGGCCCCGCACCGAATGGCTACTGCCCACAGCCTCATCCTCGTCGGCTTCATGGGTGCCGGCAAAACCTCGGTCGGTCGCGCCCTCGCCGCTATGCTCGGCTGGACGTTCGAAGATCTCGACGATCGCATCGAACGCCGCACGCGCCGCACGGTTCCAGAGATTTTCCACAATGATGGAGAAGCAGCTTTCCGCCGTGCCGAACATGCTGCGCTGCAGGAATCATTGCACGAACTACGCACGAATCATAGGATCATTGCCCTCGGCGGGGGCGCCTTTGTCCGGAAGCAGAATGTGAATTTAATCGAGGCTGCAGGACTGGCTACTGTATTTCTCGATGCCAGCGGCGAGGAACTTTGGCGCCGATGTTGTGAACAATCCGCCGGCGAAAGAGTCGAGCGTCCGTTGCTGGGAGATCTCGAGTCGTTTCGTGAACTTTACGCCGCTCGCCGCTCGCACTATCTGAATGCTTCATTCCGCCTGTCGACCAACGGCAAATCGGTGGAGCAGGTTGCCATTGAAATTATTGCCGCGCTCTCTCTAGAGTCTTGCTCACAAGGAGAAAAGCAGTGAACAAATTGATCAGCGATGTCATTCCGAACCGGCCCAGAGGACTGGTGAGGGACCTGCTTTTCATCTTTGCGCTGGCCTGTTCCATGGTCTGCCCTGCCGCTGACAAAAACAAAAAAGATAAGCCCCCGTCCGCAGACCTGGTAGACTCCGGTTCTTTCGCTGTCTTCATTAAAGGTCAGCGCGTACTCACTGAGAATTTCACTGTTCAGGAGGAAAACGGCGTAAGTACGATTAAGGCGCACTTGCAGCAGCCAGGATCTTCCACCCCCACGCAGAGCTCAGAACTGCGCATTACATCGACCGGCGACCTGATTCGCTACGACTGGAGTGATAGCAACGGCTCGCTGATGGTGATTCCCAATAACCAGTTTCTGCTCGAGAAGATCTCAGTGTCGGGCGTTTCCAAGCCCGCCGAGCAACCATTTCTCATGCCCAGCACCACCGCCATTCTGGACAACAACTTCTTCGTGCACCGCGAAGTGCTCGCCTGGCGCTATCTCGCCTCCGCCTGTTCCAACGAAGGCGGCAACTTGAAGTGCAAGCCAAGCGACGAATATGGAGTGCTGGTTCCGCAGGATCGCACTTCGCTCCGCATCCGTCTGGAGTTAGTGGGCCGGGAAAAAGTCCATGTCGCCGGGGTTGAGCGCGACCTGCTGCGCATCAATCTAAAAGGTGAGGAATTCTCCTGGGCGCTGTGGCTGGACGACAAGGACAAATTCAAGCTGGTGCGGGTTTCGATTCCTGACGATAATACGGAAGTAGTGCGGGAATAGCCTTGCACCAGCGTGTTTCTGCGCCTGACGGAACGACCATTTGCCGATAGTTGACTCACGCACGGCTCGAGTCCTGGTCACCGCGCTCCTGTTTGCGCTGGGTCTGGGTTTTCTCTACACCGCCCGCGCAACTCTTACCGTTTTCCTGTTCGCGATCTTCTTCGCGTATCTGATCAGCCCGCTCGTCTCCTGGCTGGAAAAACCTCTACACAACCGGGTGCTGGCAATTGCCGTCATTTACCTCGTCCTGCTCGGTCTTGTGGCCTTTTTTTTCGCTTCCACCGGGCCGCGCATCGCCCGCGAAGGCGCCCGCCTGGTGCAATCAATCCCCACCGTCAAACAGCTAAGTTCTGGTCAGATAGCCGAAAAAATCGGCAAGGATCAAGGCTGGAATTTGAGGTTTGTCGAGTTTCTGCGATCCTACATTGCCCACCACGGTGGTGAGATCGCGAGCATGGCTCAGCGCCTCGGTTTATGGATTGCCGAGGTCGCGGGCGAGGCATGGATGCTCGTCGTCATTCCGCTGCTTTCCATCTTTTTCCTGAAAGATGGCCGCGGCTTCAGCGCTTTTCTTCTCGATACCGTCCCCTCCCGCCCGAAGCGCGAGCTTCTTCAAGGAGTGCTCAATGACCTCAACCAGATGCTCGCTCACTACATCCGCGCTCAACTTATCCTCGGAGCTTTGACGTTTGCCGTCTTTTCGATTTTTTTTGCAGTCGTGCGAATGCCGTACATTCTCGTGCTTGCCGCTATGGCCGGGCTGCTGGAATTTATCCCTGTTGTTGGCCCGCTCGTCGCGGCTATAACAATCCTGGTGGTTGCATTGCTCATGAGCTATCCACACTGGGTCGTGTTGATCGTTTTTCTTGCGGTTTGGCGCGTCCTTCAGGATTATGTTACCTCGCCGCGCATCATGGGCCGCAGCATGGAGATGCACCCACTCGCTGCGATCTTCGGCATTATGGCCGGAGGTGAAATCGCGGGCATTCTTGGCGTATTTCTTTCTATTCCTGTGATGGCCAGCTTGCGCATCGTTTTCCGTCGCTGGCGCCTGTATAACGAAAAACGGAAATTCGGGCCGCTGACTGAGTTCGAACCCCACAAACCAATAGAATTAAAGAAGTAAAATGCAGGTTAGAAGAACGGACGCCAGTCCGAACGGGCCGAAGCAGGGTGAGGAACTGTTTCTTGCTGATTACGCCACACTCACTGCCCGCCTCCCGCTCCCACACTCCTTTCCACACTCACCCCGCGCAAAAACTCCGCTGCGGCCTCCGGCAGCACAGTATTAATAAACATCCCCGACCCCAGCTCGAATCCAGCCACGCGCGTCAGCCGCGGAATCACGCTCACGTACCAGTGAAAGTGCCGCGCGCCGACATAATCGGATGGCGCACTGCGCACAGTGAAGTTCAAATCGGGGTTTTCCAATCCCACGTAGATCTTCGCCAGCAACTTTCGCAGCACCCGCGCCAAATCGGATACTTCCGCCGCAGTAATCTCGCCAAAACTGGCCATATGCCGCATGGGAAATATGTGCGTGGCGAAGGGTGTCGCTGCGGCAAAGACTTCCATGGCCACAAAAAGCTCAGTCTTCAGCACGATCCGAGCCTGCTCAGCAACTTCTTGCTCCACCATATGGCAGAACATGCACTCTCCGGTATCGTCATAATGCCGCAGCGCCTCGCGCAGCCGATGCCTCACCTGGCTGGGAATCACCGGGGTCGCAATGATCTGCGAATGGCAATGCTGCAGACTCGCCCCCGCATCCGCGCCATGATTCTTAAAAATCGTGACGTGATTGATGCGGTGATCGCCGCTCAGCGCGTTAAATCGCTCCTTGAACACTCCCAGAATTTTGGCCACATGCACATCCGGCAGGAGTGCCATGCAGGACGCATGATCCGGACTGTCGACAATCACCTCGTGAAATCCGAAGCCATTCACTCTTCGCCGCAAATGTTGCAGATTGCGGGTAGGCTCAATCTCGCTCGATAGCGCCGCGAATTTGTTAGGAAAAACCCGCACTGCCCAAGGCTCATTCGCGTCAGCCGGAAACCGCGTAACTTCAGTGGGTGTCTTGCTCTCATTGCCGGGACAAAACGGGCAACTTTCCACAAAGGAGGGCAAGGTCTGCGCCGGGCGGTGCGTAGCCAACTCTTCCGGGCGCTTCGCACGCTCCGTGGCAATGATCACCCATTCTTTTGTAAAGAAATTCTGACGCAGCTCCGGCATGAAGAACCTCCAGAGGCACTTATCGACAAGGAGGGGCTACTCCTGTATATGACCAAAGGTACTGCGTCCCCGTGCACCAACAAATCCCTGTTATAAAATCAATTATCCCCATATGAGTAAACTTCAAATAGGTATCCTCGGCGCCACCGGCGTCGTCGGGCAGAGATTTATCCAGATGCTCGAGCACCACCCCTGGTTCGAGGTGGCCTGGCTTGCCGCTTCTGATCGCTCCGAAGGCAAAAATTATGGAGAAGCCGCGCGCTGGCGGCTGAAAACTCCGATGCCGCCTAGGATCACGGCCATGGAAGTCTCGCCCGCCACGCCCGAAGGCGCGCCAAAAATCATCTTCGCCGCTCTTGACGCCTCCATCGCAGCCGAACTCGAGCCCAAATTCGCCGAGGCCGGCTGTGCCGTTGTCTCCAATTCCAGCGCGCTGCGCATGAAATCGGATGTTCCCCTCGTCATCCCTGAAGTCAATGCAAATCACATCAAGCTCATTGAATCGCAACCTTGGCGCAAGAAATCGGGCGGCTACGTCATCACCAACCCCAACTGCTCCGCCATCGGTCTCGTTCTCGCGCTCGCGCCATTGCATCGCAAGTTCGGCCTCGAAACCGTCATGGCCGTCACCATGCAGGCCGTCAGTGGGGCTGGATATCCTGGCGTGGCGTCTCTCGACATTCTCGGCAATGTGATTCCCTTCATCCGTAACGAAGAGGAAAAAATGGAAGAGGAAACCCATAAGCTGCTCGGCCAGCTCAACGGTCACGGCATCATCCCCGCGCCGTTCGCCATGAGCGCGCAATGTAACCGCGTCGCGGTCGAAGACGGACATACCGAGTCGGTTTCGATTCGTCTGAAAACCAAAGCAAGGCCCGAAGAGATTATTGCGGCCTGGAACTCTTATCGCGCCGAGCCTCAGGAACTGAACCTGCCGAGCGCCCCGCAGAAACCAGTCGTCTATCTCGATGCCAACGACCGCCCCCAGCCGCGTTTCGATGTCGATATGGGAGCCGGCATGACCACCGCAGTCGGCCGCCTTCGCCCCTGCGGCGTTCTCGATTGGAAGTTCACCGTTCTCTCCCACAACACGATCCGTGGCGCCGCCGGCGCTGCGGTGCTCAATGCAGAACTGCTGAAAGCCAAAGGCTACCTCGGCGGTT
>JASHQM010000182.1 GCA_030039165.1 Candidatus Sulfotelmatobacter sp.
AAGTTCGCGCTGGGAGAGCTTGGCCAGTAGGGAACCGGATCGGCATACTGCGCGACAGCGCTCTTAATGACATCGGCGAACAAGATCATGTAGTCCTGCCAAACGCGATCGCGCGCATCGGGCGAGATACTTTCCTTGAAGCTCTCAATCTCGTCCCAGCCATGCCAGCCCTCTTCGATCTCATTATTTCCGCACCAGAGCACGATGCTGGGATGGTCGCGCAGGCGCTTGATCTGATCGACTGCCTCCTGCCGCACGTTTTCCTCGAAGGCGACGTCGCCGGGGACGAGATCGCCGCCAAACATGAATTCCTGCCAGACCATGATTCCAAGTTCGTCGCAAATGTCGTAAAAGTCGTCCGACTCGTAGAATCCTCCACCCCATTCGCGAACCATATTCATGTGTGCGTCACGGGCAGACTGCAGAATTTTGCGGTGAATTTCAGGCGTCTCGCGGTCGGGAAAGCTGTCGAAGGGAATCATATCGGCGCCCTTGGCGAAAACGGAAATCCCGTTTACTACAAATTCGAAACTCTTTCCCCATTGATCGGAAGCGCGGCGCAATTCGATTGATCGCAGGCCTGTTTTTGCCTCGGCATGCGCCGCGATCTCCCGCCCGATGCGAATGGAAGCGAGAAAACGATAGCGGGTCTGCGGCCCATATCCCGCCGGGTACCACAGCCTGGGGGCAGCGATGCGCAGCGGAATCGAAATATGATTGATGCCCGCATCCAGTTGTACCGTGCTTTTTCCGTCAGGCGCCTGCGGGCCCGACAAATCGTCGTGAGCCACGGCGACCGTGGTCGTTGCCCCTTTGTCTGCTTCGATCTCCAGTTCGACGGTTACTCTGGCCAGATCCGGACTGATATGTTCCTGATGGATGTGAAAGTTCTCGACGCGCAAGTCGTCCCAGCTCTCAATGCGCACCGGCTTCCAGATTCCTTCCGTCAAAAAACGCGGCCCCCAATCCCATCCATATTGATATGGCGCCTTGCGCGTGTAGGGAGCGGTTGCGACACCTTCCTCGTTTACCGCATCCTGACTCGAAACCGATGGCAGCACATAGGGCAGAGACTTGACGTAAGGCAACATCTTCTCCACTGGGGAGTGCAACACCACGCGCAAAGTATTCGGCCCGGGCTTCACTAGAGATTTTGCCGGAATTCGCCAGCGGCGAAACATATTATCCGCGTGAAGAATTGCCTGGTCGTTGAGGTAGACATCGGCGAACGTATCCAGCCCATCAAAAACCAGGTCGATGTGTCTGTGATCGATCTCGGAAGCATCCATTTGAAACGTGGTTTGATATTCCCAATCGGCCAGGCCGATCCACTGCAAACGAAATTCGTTGTCCTGATCGAACGGATCGGGGATGAGGCGGTCTCGCAGCAAATCGGTCTGCACGACGCCCGGCACCTGTGCCTCATGCCACTCCTTGACATCATCTCGATTCGCATTCGTGACCGCGCGGAAACGCCATCCAGAATCGAGGGGACGCACTGCAGGTTCAGCCGCTTCGAGCGGCATAGCCACAAAGCAGAAGCAGAGCGACACAAGACAACGGATAACAACCCGCGGCGGGCCGAGCGAGGCGATCTTTCTCAGACTCATAGAGAAATCTTCTGTTCAGTTTCCGCCGTGCTCACGGAAGAAACGCTGTCGATGCTGTGCGTCCCGGAAGGCTTCGGTGCCGCCGGCTCGCGTGGTCGAGAATGCGCCAGCCAGATTTCCGCTCGCAAGACATTGAGCCAGACCCGCGTCGCGAACAAATTGATGCAGAAAGCCGGCGTCAAAGCTATCGCCCGCGCCCACGGCGTCGACGGCATTTGCGGTCACCGCTGGAGAAACCAGGCGCTCGGAGCCGCGCTGCGCCAGAGCACCTTCGCGCCCGAGCTTTACGACGACCAGCGGTACCATCCTGGCAAGTTTTGCGACGGCGGTTTCCAGATTGTCTGCGCCGGTCGCTTTCTGTGCTTCGCGCTCGTTGGGCAGGAAAACATCTACATGGCTCAGCGTTTCGGCCAAGCCTCCCTGCCAGGTGTCATCGGGATCATCGTTGGTGTCGAGCGAAGTTGTAAGCCCGGCATCTTTCATTTTGCGGAATAATTCGGGCAAGCGTGGCCGAAGAGCACGCTGCAAATAGAACGATGACACGTGAAAATGCCGCGAATCGCACAGATACGTGAAGTCAAGGTCGTCCCATGCGAGCTCGGCGATGGTGCCGGAGTAGGTGACCATGTTGCGCCAATGCTCGCGCTGTAAAACCACAGTCAGTCCCGTTTTGACCTCGCCGGGAACGAGGCGCACGCAGGAAACATCGGCGCCGCTTTGCCGCAAGGTTTCGAGAATTGACTGCCCGAGGTCGTCATCGCCGATGCGCGATTGAAATCCGACCTTGCTGCCGAGGCAGGCGAGATTGTGGGCCAGAATGGCCGAGGAGCCGCCTAGCGTCAGCATCATTCGCTCCGCCAGCAGTTCCCGCTCGGGCGGAAGTTCATCGGGCACGCCGGCAAGAATCAGGTCGACGTTAAGTTCGCCGGCGATGGTGACGTCAAAACGGGGCATCAGGCTTTTTCCTGTGGAGACGAGGCTGTTCGCCGGATTTACTCATTTCATACAATTGTGACCTCAGTTCCCGCCTGCTTCAGAGAACGCAAATCCGATTTAGGAATTCCGCCGTCGGTGATGATCTCATGCAGCGCCGAGGGAGGCGCAATCAGCGACAGACTTCGTCTGCCGAATTTACTGGAGTCGCAAACCGCGATGGTGCGTTTGGCAATCTCCACCATCACACGGTTTACCTTGGCCTCTAGAAGATTCGGAGTGCTCAACCCGAAATGAACATCGAATCCGTCGACTCCCAGAAAAAGCAGGTCGGCGCTCAAGCGACGGAGGGTTTCTTCGGCGATCGGTCCCACCAGCGAAAAGGAATTCTTGCGTAATGTTCCGCCGGTGAGAATCACCTCCACCGTGGTGCCGGAAAGCTCGGCCGCAATGTTGACGGCGTTGGTGACGATGGTCAGATTCTTGAAATCGCGCAACGCGCGCGCGATTGCAGTCGTGGTAGTTCCTGAATCGAGGATGATCACCTGGCCTTCGGAAACCTTCCTGGTCGCGGCCAGCGCAATGCGTAGTTTTTCCTGGCGATGCAGCTTTTCCTTTTCCCGCAGCGTAGGATCCTCGAGCACGCTCTCGCGTGCGGGCAGCGCGCCTCCGTGGGTGCGATGCACCTGGCCTCGGGCATGCAACGCCTCAAGGTCTTTTCGGATCGTAACCTGCGAGGTGTCGAAGTGCCCCGAGAGCTCGGTGACCAGCACGCGGCCCTGACGATGGAGCATCTCTAGAATCGCGCGGCGACGTTCTTCATTCAGCACTCGAATCCGCTTTCTTTATGCTTTTGATACTGCCCCTGCCGGACTCTGCCCGGGCGAAGCTTTTGTTCAGCCTTTCTTTTTATAGCGTTTTATTTCGTTCTGTCTAGGGCAAACGTGCGATGTTTCCACAAGGTCAAAAGAAGTGAAGAGTGCGCGGAGGCGCTGGCATTTTGCCCTCCAGCCGTTCGCGCGGCTTCATGTAAGCGTTAATTCTGCCGTTATTCGAGAATCATTCTCGACGATAACTAATGGAATACCCTTCTCGCAAAGACGATTGTTTCGAGCGGAATCTCTACCGTAATCTCAATTTTGAACTGGAGTGCAGGGGCTTTCGATGATCAACTTGCGAAATTCGAACAGCGATCCCGGCGAAAGAAACGCAGGCTCTCGACTTTGCAAGAAACCATATTTCAAGCCGACCTACCGATTTGAGCGCGTGTTCGAAACCATGGCTCTGTCGTGTGGCAAGACGAGCCCGGTTGAGGCCCAGTGCCGTTTCAATCGCAAGAATTCGTAGCTCTTCGCCTCATGCGCGAAACCACTTCTTCCGCGCGAACAAGCGAAAACAACAAGATCGCGGAGCTTGATTTGGCCGCCGAGATCCTGGCATCGGGCGGCATCATACGCCTGCGGGCGTTCGGAAGCAGCATGCTTCCTGCGATCTGGCCCGGAGACATCCTTACGATCGAAAGCGTAGCGCTCCGCTGGCCGGTCACCGGGGACATTGTGCTGATCCGGATCAACAATCGAGCTTTCATTCATCGCGTGCAAGAATTACAGTCGGGCCAGGATTCGCCACGATGGATTACGCGCGGCGATGCGGTGCCCGAGTGCGATCCTGCGGTGTCTGGCGCTCAATTGCAGGGTACGGTTTCGCTGATTCAGAGGGGTCGGCGCTGGATTGTCCCGTCTCCGCAGCGCTCGAACCTCGTACGGTTGCTCGCATGGGTGCTGTGCCACTGTAACCCCTTGCGCAACATTTGTTTACGGGCGCATCAGGCTACTAGCAACAGCAGGGACGAATAGGCGAGAAACCGCGATCCGGTGGCGGAGATTTCATGATCCCAACGCGGGTTCGACTGGGAGTGGTGGGACAAGTTACCTTTGAGAAAGCAGTGGGCGTCACTCTAGCACGCACTTTGCCACACAGAACGGCTCAACTTCTGAGATTGTGATTACCAAGGTAAGTATTAGCTGACCCTAAGCATGCGAGAAAATATTAAGAAACTCTAATGCTCACCCAGCGCGCAGGGCGCTCACAAGGTGGAATGCATGAAAAAACACAAAGCAGTTGCGAAAAACTTCGGATCGCGATCTCTGGCGGCGGTGGCGGCTTTGCTGATTCTTCTTCAGACGGCGAGTGTGGTCCAGGGGCAGGAGAGCGAGCAAGGCCACCTCGGCATTCCTATCGACTGGAGCAGCCGCCACATTCTGTTCACGAATGGAGCTTCACCCGAAGTTGCCGCCAAGAGCGCGCGCGATCCCCGCAATTGGATCAATTGGGCGCAACGCAGCGCGTGGATGTTGCCGCACGGCTCACGCTTTCTACTCGAACCGCCACTACCCGGGTCGCCCAGCGGGCTGGACTGGAACCCCCCGAAGCATCGCATCATTGTCGATTGGGCCATGCCACTGGGATCGAGCGCCGGAATGCCTCTGGCCGAAAGTCCGGCGAAATACAGCTTTAACGTGACTGGCACTCCGAATTGCACGAAGGACTTCGTCGTCTACACCATTGGCGCAAACCCGAGTTCGAGTCAAGCGAATATTATCGCTTTCAACAATCTTTATACCGGCACTTCCTCTTCGTCTTGTCCAATTCCAAACCAATCGCCGGTGACGACGGACCTGACACAACCATCAGTTCTATGGTCGTACGCGGCGGGGAGTGAGGGTTCTGCGCTTTCGCCAACACTTTCGCTGGATGGCACCAAGATTAACTTTATCGAAACTGGAACACAGGATTCAGTTACTAATCCAGCCTATTTCGACGTGTTGACGCCCACGTCGGGGCAGGGCACGAGCGCAACAAAACCAGAGGTGTTGGGTGCAGGCAGTTCGCTGACGCGGTTGAACTATACGGATAGCGGGGTAAGCGGTTGCGGCACAGGCACAACCAACAGCAACTCCTCGCCTTATATCGATTACAGCAACGATGCGGCGTACATAGGGGCCGACAATGGAATTCTCTATCGCATCTCGCCCGTTTTCACAGGCACCAGCGCTCCCGCAGTCGACTTTTGCATCACTGTAAACTCCGGGGCCAAGCTGACGTCACCGGTGTATGACGAGGTGAGCAACCAAGTATTTGTCTCGGATGGATTTTCTCTCTATGCTTATTCGGTAGGAACGAGCAGTTTTACGAAGACAGCTTCGGTCGCGATTGCCAGTACGAGCGCCAGCAACGGCGATCCGATTATTCTCTCGCCGATCGTGGATGCGACCAACGGGTTTGTGTATGTCTTCTCCTCGGCGGACTCGACCAACAAGCATTCGATTGCGGTTCAACTGAATACCTCTTTGAGCGTGCTCTCCACAGCCGACATTGGCGAGGAGGGCTCGGGTGGCACTTACATCTTCGACGGCGACTTCAGCAATGCTTATTTCGCGACTGGGCCAAAGAGCGGGGCAGGCACGCTGTTCGCTTGCGGGACTCAAAGCGCGGCGGGAAACAAGCCCGCGCTTTATGCGATGTCGTTTGCAAACACCACGGGAACCATGAATAGCACACCGTTCATCGACGGCAATGAGAACATCAACAACAGCGGCAACTCGGCGGGAATTTGTTCTCCCCTGCTGGATTTCTTTGACGGCACAACCGACCGCCTTTTCGTTGGGGTTGGAGTCCTCGGCAACGCTACCAGCGGAGCCAACCTGGTGACTGATTGGACCGTGAGTAGCCTGACCTCGACCACAAGCACGCCCGCTTACTCCGCCACCAATGAATGGGGTGGCACGAGCGGCTTCTCGATAGATAATGTCAGCACTGAAGACCAGGCGGCCAGCATTTATTTTGGAACGCTGGCCGCAGCCTCCTCGGGCAGCGCGCCTTCCTGCCCCAGCGGCCAGTATTGCGCCATCAAACTTACACAATCGGCACTGCAGTGAGAGTGGTATCACCCGGTTTGCCGGGAACAGCCGGCGAGTTCAAGAATGATTTGCGCAGCGCGCTCAGCCGGATGCTGCGGCGATTTATCGCTGCTTAGGGTTGTCGTTTCGCGAAGCAGCGTTTTCACGCGACGCAGGCCGGCTAACATGCGGTCACGCGCCGCACCATCGGAAAGAATCTCTCTGACCTTTGCGGCTACATTTGCTGCGGTAAATTCGTGCTGCACCAACTCGGGAACGGTTTCTTCACCAGCGATCAGGTTCACCATGGCAAATCTTGGCACCTTGATTCGAGGTTTGCCCATCAGATAAGTGACCGGCGAGACCCGGTAGACCATTACAAATGGCGTGCCCATCACCGCAGCCTCGACCGTCGCTGTGCCGCTGGCGATGATGCCGGCACGGGAATGATAGAGCGCGGGCAAGGATTCGGGAACGAGCGTGAATCTGCGCGCGCTGCCCGTATTGCGCGCCTGCTTGTTAATCAATCCTTGCAAGAAACTGCGATCGAGAGTGGGCGCCACCGGCAGGATGAATTCATATTTGTTTCCCAAATGAGCCGCTGCCTCGAGAATTGCCGGGAGGTTCATGCAGACTTCTTTCACGCGGCTGCCGGGCATGAGAGTGATCCAGTGTTTCGCCGCATCGAGATTGAATTGCGCGGCATAGTCTTCGCGGTTGATTGTGGGCTTCGGCAATTCTGCTAGCGGGTGGCCGACAAAAGTCGCATCCACTCCGCGGTCGCGATAGAACTTCTCTTCGAAAGGAAAGATCACCAGCGCCTTGTCGATGTATTTGCGCAGCAGCTTTACGCGTCTTTGCCGCCATGCCCAGAACTGCGGAGCGACGTAATAAACCGTGGGAATGCCGCGCCTCTTCATCTCCCGTGCGACGCGCCAGTTAAAGGCGGGCGAGTCGATCACGATGGCGAGATCTGGCTTGCGCTTGTCAGCTTCGACGATCAGCCTTTGAAAAAGAGAATAGATTTTTGGGAGATGGCTGAGAATTTCTGTGATGCCGACGACAGAAAGATCTTTGGCGTCGACGATCGTCTCGCATCCCGCGGCGCGCATGCGATCGCCACCGACACCGAAAAAGTCGAGCCGACTCTTCGAGCCGGCCGGACAGCCGAGGGCGGCTGTCCGCACATGAGTTGCGGATTTTTTTGGCGGGCAAGCCCTCCGCAGCGCCTCGATCAGCTGTGCGCCGTACATTTCCCCAGATGCCTCGCCTGCTGAGACCAATATCCGCACGCCGCTATTGTAAGGGTTGCAATCTGGAGGGGCGAAAGACCTATATCCACTCCACGACGAATGCATGGATCCTTCGTTTCGCTCAGGATGACAAGAATGTAAGGACTGCCCGCGCCACAAAAGTCGCACTAGTGAGAAAGCTGGTCGCGCTGCGCGACAAAGTTGTCCCGACACTGTTTTGCCGCCGCCAGCAATTGAGTGTACTCGGGAGAGCTGCGCAGGGGAGCGAGCATGGGAAATTTCAGCATCGCAATATACGCGCAATAGTGTCCCTCGATGGCGCTCTTGAGAAGGCGCAAAGCGGAATCCTTTTCGCCGCAAAAGGCGAGGTCTGAGGCAGCCCAGAATCTGTTCTCGGAATCAGGATTGCTCAGCAGCCTTGGTTCGATCTTTAGCAGTTCCTGGTTTTCTTCTGTCGAGGGCGGCTGTGCCGGCGATGATCGCGCCAGGCATGCGGTGTAAAACGACGTGCGATAGCGCGGGGTTGTTTCCTTAAGCGCCTCTCGTGCTTCCTCCAGTTTGCCCTCGCTCATGAGGAAGCGCACCGCGTTTCCAGTTACCCAGTCTGAGCCTGCGTCCAGGCGCAGGAAATCTCTACCTCGCTCATGGTTACCCATCTCCAGGAAAGTAAACGAGCATGAGCGGAACATGTAATTGCCGGGGTCGAGCGAAAGCGCGGTTTCGCACTCGTGAGCCGATTCGTCGAGCAGGCCGGCGTAGCGCAGAACGTACCCTACTGCAAAATGGCCCATGGCGTTGCCCGGCTGGCGCTTAACGAAATCATGAGCGTCCTGATACGCCGTAAGCAGATCGCCGCGTTCTACGTGGTTGGTGGAGAGCAAGCTCGCAGCTTCTCCGAGGTTGGGGTCCAGTGCCACGGCCTTCTCCAGGGCCGCATTCGATTTTTGAAACGCCGCCTCGCCGCCGTCGGAGTATTGCGAGTCGTAGTAATAGCGATGTCCCAGTTTCGTCCACGCGGGCGCATACGTCGGATCAAGACCAACCGCGCGCTCAAGCATGGGAATCGCTTCCTTGTTCGGAATAGGATCGTGCGGAATCGCCAGGCTGCGCAGGTAGAGATCGTAGGCTTCTTCATTGTTGGGACGCGTTCCGCTTTCGCCGGATTCAGTGCCCACGCCCAGCGCCGGAACCAATCCCTGGCGAACTTTTGCGTCAACCTGGCCGCGCATGGCAATCATGTCGGGAGCTGCCGCAGTCAAGGTGTCGCGCCAGAGGGTGCGATTGTTGGCGACGTCGACAGCTTCCACAGTGATCTGAAGCTGATTGCCTTCCTTAAGAAAATGGCCGGTCACGATGTTGGTGACGTGCATCTCGCTGCCCGCCTGTTGCAGATCGACGCCGGGACCGGCATATTTGCTTGTGGTCGCAAATGGCCGGATTGACAACGAGTGCACATAGCTCAGCGCGGTCGCGACTTCATCGGGCAGGGCAAGGCCCAGGTAGTCAATGCTCTTATCGGGACCCATGTTCTGGAAGGGAAGAACTGCTACCGTCGTCGGTCCAGTTGACTTGAGACCAGGCGCGGTCCCCCGTCTCGACTGCCAGAAGTAGATGCCCAGCGCAATCAGGGCGACAACCACGACGGCGGCAACTGCTGGATAAACGAGTTTCCTGGGCTGTGCTGGAGTTGCTGCGCTGATGCTGCCCGCGGTAGCAGAAGTCACTGCGCTAACGCCACTTTCGACCGCTGTCCGGGTTTGCCGACTCGCACTCGCCGGTCCGCTCACAACGCTCACTGGTTCGGTCGAACTTGCGACTGGCGA
>JASHQM010000183.1 GCA_030039165.1 Candidatus Sulfotelmatobacter sp.
CCTCCGCCGACCAGCTTTTTATATTTCACCAGAGCAAGGTCGGGCTCGATGCCGGTCGTGTCGCAATCCATCATGAAGCCGATGGTGCCGGTGGGCGCGAGAACGGTGACTTGCGAGTTGCGGTAGCCGAATTTTTCGCCGTGGGCCAGAGCCTCGTCCCAGCAAGCTTTGGAGGATTCATAGAGAGCTGTGGGAACTTTGCCCTTATTGATGTTATTAACAGAAGCCCGGTGCATGCGGATAACATCGAGAAACGGCTCACGGTTGATGTACCAGCCGGGGCAGGCGCCTCCGGGCATGTGCGCGGCATCGTGCACGCCGAGGCGAGTTGCGACTGTTTCGGTTGCCGGCGCCAGCGGTTCGCATTGTTCGGCGATGCGCGAGCTCTGCAGATAAGCTTCGCCGCACATAATTGCGGTGACGCAGGCGGCGTAGTCGCGGCCGGCGTCAGAGTCATAGGGCAGGCCCGCGGCCATCAGCAGCGCGCCGAGATTGGCATAGCCCAGGCCCAGCGGGCGATAGTCGTGCGAGTTGCGCATGATCATCTGGGTGGGATATCCGGCGTTGTCGACCAGGATTTCCTGCGCGGTGATCAGAATGTCGACGGCGTGACGGTAAGCTTCCACGTCAAATGTGCCGTTGGGCGCGAATTTCAGCAGATTCAGGCTGGCAAGGTTGCAGGCTGAGTCGTCCAAGAACATATACTCGCTGCACGGATTGCTGGCATTAATGCGCGCCGTGTTTTTCGACGTGTGCCAGCGGTTGACAGTTGTGTCGTACTGCATGCCGGGATCGCCACAATGCCATGTGGCCTCTGAAATCTTGTTCAGGAGTTCCTTGGCTTTGTAGGTTTTCATGACCTTGGCATCGGTGACTGATTTGGTGGAGAAATCGGTGTCGCGAACGACGGCATACATGAAATCGTCGGTGACGCGGACGGAGTTGTTGGCGTTCTGGAAAAAGATGGATGAATAGGCGTCGGAGTCGGGATGCGAACCGTCGTATCCCATGGCAACGAGTGCGTGCGCTTTGGCTTCTTCCTTCTGCTTGCATTCGATGAAGTCGACGATGTCGGGGTGGTCAACGTTGAGGATGACCATTTTTGCCGCGCGGCGAGTCTTACCGCCGGACTTGATCACGCCGGCGAAGGCGTCGAATCCTTTCATGAAGCTGAGTGGGCCGCTGGCTGTGCCGCCACCAGAAAGAGTTTCCGTGGATCCGCGCAGCGGAGAGAGATTCGTGCCGGTGCCTGATCCCCACTTGAACAACATGCCTTCGGTTTTGGCTAAAGTGAGAATGGAATCGAGAGAATCTTTGACCGAGTTGATAAAACAGGCGGAGCACTGCGGCCTGGTGTAGCCAGTGATGCCGAATTCGACCTGCTGGGTCTGCGGGTTCCAGTGCCAGTTCTGACCGTCGGAGTTAGGCTCGATGCGGTCGCAGCCTACGTTGAACCAGACGGGCGAGTTGAACGCAGCGTACTGGCGCAGAAGAATGTGCGCGAGTTCGTCATGGAAAGTGGCGGCATCGTCTCCGGTTTTGAAATAGCCCTGCGCTTGGCCCCAGTCGCGGATGGTTTCCGCGACGCGGGTGACGAGCTGGCGGACTCCGGTTTCGCGCTCCGGCGTGCCGATCTTGCCGTGCAGATATTTGGACGCGACGATATTAGTCGCGGTCATCGACCAGTCTTTGGGAACCTCCACGTCTTTCTGTTCGAAGATCACTCCGCCATGGGAATCGGTGATTTGGGCAGTACGGCGCTCCCATTCGAGCTCGTCGTATGGGGACACTCCGGACTTGGTGAAGAAGCGGCGGAAAGACAGGCCGGACTTCTTCTTGTCGGGTGAGACGGCAGCGTGGCTGGCCGGGGACTGAACGGTAGATTTAAGGTCGGGCATTGATCTCTCCATTAATTAGATTCTAATAAACATCGGCCGATTCGGCGTACTAGGGATCACGCCGGATTTTGCGGCCGTTCCCGAAATCGAAGGACTCGGGCGACACAGGATTTCTAAAGAGCCGACCTCGGCATTGAAACACCGGGCAATTCTCAATCATCCGCGAGACAACTGCACTAAAGCTTCGGCTGAAACGTAGTGAACCTTCCTCGCGGCGCTAAAGCGCCGCTCTTCTGCCGCGCACTGGAGCCCTCCTAAAAGCCGGAGGGCAGTGGATGAGGACAGCGAAGATTCGTATTAGCTCCGGAATTCAATGATGCCATAGGGGCGAGGTTCTTTTGTTGTGTTGCTACCAGCGGAGCTGAGACCGCACCAGCGGCGGACGAGGGCATCCGCCCTGTGCGAACGGGAGTCAATTCCATTGACGATGCAAAGTCTGCCGGCAGGCCAGACGCTTTCCCCGCCGAGGCGACCATCCACTGATTCAGGGCGCCACAGATGTTGCGGCGCTGCTCGGCGTCCTTGATGACGACGAAGCGCAGGAAGCAGTGGCCAGAGACGAGGTGGGCGCGCATCGGGTTTTCGCGGGTGAACATACGATCGAGGGTGAAGGCCATGTCATCGTCTTCAGAGAAGCGCAGGACGGCGAGCATGCGCTTGGTACTCGCGTCGCTATCCTGAAAAGCTTGGGATTCTTCGCTACGCTCAGGATTGCGGCTGCCGGGGTCAGACGCCCCGCAAAGCGCCCCAACCTCCTCTGCGATGGCAAAAACTCCCGGTTTGCTGGGGACAACCAGCAGACTGCGGGGTGAGTCGCAACGGAACCAACGCGACCATTGCAGGCGGCGCGGGTCTATGGGCCGATCAAGGCCGTGGCGGGCGAGCGATTCAGCAACAAGGCGAGTAATGGCTTCCACGGTTGGGCTCCAAGAGTCAGTTGGTCAGTTGTCAGTGGCCAGTTTCTCGCTCTCAGGTATCGAGCTCAGTTAACTGGTCTTCGTTTCTCAGTTTCTTACGCTTCTTATGCGCCGTCCCGCGGGGAGTATCGGGGCGGCGCAGCACTTTGAAAAGCGGGCTTTGGCAACGCTTGATTTTTTGAAGCTCGGCGCTGCCGAGTTTCTCTGCTTCACCGCCTACTTAGTTGCTGTTTTCCGGTCAAGCCCGGGTCACCTCTGGCTCGGACTCGCCGGTGTCACACTTGACTTCCTTCCGCCTTTTCCATCCCTGAATCCGCACCGTTCCCGGCGAGGCAGCCTCCAAGGGCCTATGGGATTGCAAAGTTACTCCGCCTTATTGTACCTGTCAAGAGGCAAACACAATATGTTGTATGTGCAGCAATGACGGGCTTGGTGCGGGGCAGTGGATTTCTTTTCCACAAGGAAATTTATCCTCTATTAAGCAGCGCTAAAACCACCTACTAACCCTTGCCGCCGTATCGCGGCTGGGAATCTCGCACTACCTGCTTACCGCCCGGGCTTCTACTCGGCCTGCAAAATCAAAGTGAGCTAATGCCCGGCCGGGAGTTTCGCCGGTCGTGGCAGGATTGAGGAGATTTCTTTGCCAGAAGAGCTGCGATCGAAGGTGCGGCAAGCCGTAGCTGGTTACCCTTGTAGGGGAGAACTTCCCACTTCTGGAATGATCTGGGTTGAGGTGATGCCGGCAATGGGGCGTCCGGAAGAAGGAATTTCTCCTGCGCGTCCGGCAGAGGCACATAAATATCCTCGAAGATTTTGCGTGGAGCGATGCGCAAAACGCCGTCGCTCCATTCGACGAGATAATCGCCTTTGCGTCCGGAATGCTCGCGGCCTAAGACGTCAGTAAAGGCAAGGCTGGTAGTAAGTTGCTTGGCCTTAACCAAAAAACGCGTGCGATAAGTGATCCAGGGGTTTGTTTTCATGCCTGCTGACCGCCCGTAGTTGGCTCGTAGTTTGTGAGTGAAGATTTGAGCTGGCTGGCCTGAGCAAAAGCCAATTTGTGCTACGACCGGTGTAACTTGGGAGGTCGTCCACTCAATTTTTGTCTCAGGGCGAAAGTGACTGTACGAGTGAAACGCGTGCGGGTCAATTCAATATTTTTGGTGCAACTGAGGAAAAGAAAGGCGAGAGAGTTTGATATTTTTCTAGAGGCCGCGCTCTTGAAAAGTCTGCTGGCGAATCCGCGTGGAGGGCGTAGATTCTCTAAGGGATTTCCCCGAGGGCGAACACCCGGGACAGCGCGCTGAGGGAATGTTCACAGAAGGTTCACAGGAATTGCAGAAATAAAGGCCGCCGGTTTCGGTTTGAGAGCCGCGGGTGGTTGCTGTTGATTTCTCCGCATTCGATGATCAGCAATCGGCGGGGCTTACCAGCGGTCAAAAGAAGCCGCGTATTAAGGTTCACGGCAAGAGGAAGAATTTTCCGGCTTCTGCTATTCCGGATCCCGTGCCGCGCGCAAAAGGACGTTGGCTCAGTCGGTTGGAGCCGACGGAAACGGAAGAATCTTTGCTAGAACCCCCGCAAGAAAGGACAATTTCCCCTGGAGGAAGAATTCATGGCAACTGACCCGGTATGTGGAATGAAAGTTGACGAGAAGAATCCGCAGGCGCAAATACAATTCGCGGGGCGGAAATACTATTTCTGTTCAGAGGAGTGCCGCAAGGAGTTCGAGGCCGACCCTAATGAGTACCTTGAGACGGCCGCGGCGTAAGACTCTTCAGGCGTGCGCAGATCGTGATAATAGAACAGCCCCGGCTCGCCACCGGGGCTTTTTGGGTACGGAGCTCTTTGCAAGAGGACAACAGCTTTAGCGCGCCATTGCCGGTTCGAGCACGGTTTTGCCCGATTTGAAGGCTTCGTAGCGGTGGTTGATTTCCTCCCAATTCACCACGTTCCACCAGGCCGCCAGATACTCCGGCCGGCGGTTGTTATATTTCAAGTAATAGGCGTGCTCCCACACGTCATTACCGAAGATGGGGAAGAGTCCCTGGGAAATGGGGCTATCCTGATTGGGCGTCGAGATGACCTGAACGTCGCCACCGCCTGGTTTGCCAGCCAGCCAGACCCATCCTGAGCCGAATTGTTTGGCGCCGGCGTCGTTGAACTTGGCCTGAAAATCCTTGAAGTTGCCGAAGGTCTTGTTGATTACCTGGGCGATCGGGCCAGTCGGATCGCCTCCGCCTTTGGGCTTCATGATCCTCCAGAACATGGTGTGATTGACGTGGCCGCCGCCATTGTTGCGGACGGCGCCGCGAATGTCTTCAGGAATCGAGTTGAGGTCACGGAGCAACTCTTCCGGCGTCTTCTTGAACAGCTCGGGGTGTTTCTCCAGCGCGGCATTCAGGTTCTTCACGTAGGCGCCGTGGTGCATGTCATGATGCAGGGTCATGGTCTGCTTATCGATGGTGGGTTCTAGGGCTGCATAATCGTACGGCAGGGGGGGTACTTCGTGAGCCATGATTTTTTCCTCCAAAGTTTTATTCTACTGATGTCGGAACAGGCGTATGGATTCAGACGGATTTCTTACTAATGACCGAGAAAGCCGTTGCGGTTGCGAAGGAAATTTTACACCTTCCTACTGGCCGACGCGGAGCAGCATGAGCGTCCCGCTCTCGAGCTTCACATTTCCCTTGTCTGAGGTCACCAGCGATCCCTGGCTGCCATTGCCGGGCACCGACAAGCTAAGATTGGAAATCCCGATTACGCCTTGCGTATTGCCAGTAATGGGCGGACGCGAATTGTTGGTTTGATTGCCTTCATTGTTGTTGTTTGGTGTGTTGGGCGGATTGTTCATGGGTGCGCTCGAACCGCTCATGCCCGGCGCCCTGCCGCCGCCCGGCATATTCCCACCGGGGCTTAATCCCGGGCTGGGCGCCGCAGCGTTGTCACCGCCATTGTTCGGATTATTCATACCCGGCGGGGCAATGATTGCCTGAATTGACATCGGCATCTGCATTTCAGGGCCGTTTTTTATTCCGGCGTGATCAAAAACGATGGCGAGCTGCGACTCTTTTTGATCTTTGCTGCGGGCCTGAGCTTCAACGACGTGGCCGGTTATTTTTGTATCTCTCGGGACGAGCACTTCGCCGTTGGTAGATTTCATATCCTGGATGACTTTGGCTTCCACCGGGTCGCCAGTCTTCGCTTTCTTGGCATCAATGGTCTTTGTCAGCTGCACCGGAATCACGCTGCCGGCAGCGATGCGCGCAATATGGCTTGTCACCGTGTTTGGCGCAGCGGCCGGGGCAGCCGGCGCGTTCGGCGCGGGGATTTGAGAGGTGTTGGCTGGGGGCGCGGGTGTATTCTGTGCAAGGCAGAATGCACAAAGCACCGTGGCCGAAATGATCGCGGCTGCGAGAAATTTCATGATGAGGCCTCCTTACAATCCTGGAGCGACGCCAATTTATATTTGATTAGATGTTCTTTCGAGACTAAAGGTAAAGAAGGAGTTGACAGTCCAGTCTGGGAAAGCACCTCTTGCAAGGGGCAACCCATACGCACAGCGTTCGATACTAAGCTCTTAGACCGGCGAGCGGTCGGGTCAATCTTTGATGGAAAGCGCCACATACACGATCGTTATTCCAGCCTATAACGAAGAACGCCGCCTGGGTGCGACGCTCGAAAAAGTACTGGAATACGTGCACCTGCAGGGCTGGAGCGGAGAGATCATCATAGTTAACGATGGCTCGCGCGACAATACCGCCGAGCTTGTGCGGGCATTCGCGGCGCGGAATCCGCAAGTGCGGCTGGTGGAGAATCCCGGCAACCGGGGCAAGGGATACAGTGTGCGCCATGGTATCCTGCAGGCGCAAGGCGAAGTCATCGCGTTCAGCGACGCGGACCTATCCTCGCCGATCGAAGAGTTGCCCAAGCTGCTGGCGGCTTTGGATGCGGGAGCAGACGTTGCGATCGGCTCGCGGTGGTTGCGCGCCGAATTGCAGACGCAGCGGCAGTCGCTGCACCGGCAATTGTTCGGCAGGATTTTCAATCTGCTGCAACGCTTTATCCTCGGCTTGCGCTTCAAAGATACGCAGTGCGGCTTCAAGGTGTTCAACCGCCGGGCAGCGCAGGCGATTTTGCCCTTGCAACGCATCGAGCGTTGGGGCTTCGATCCTGAAATTCTCTTTCTGGCGCGCAAATTCGGCCTTCGGGTGGAGGAAGTTGCCGTGCGCTGGGGCCATAGCGGCGAAACGCGAATTCATCCTGTGGTGGACGGGGCGAGAATGTTTCTTGATCTGCTGCGCGTGCGCTGGAACGACTTGGCCGGCAGGTACGATGTCCACGAAGCGGTCGCCGTAGAACCGGTAAAGACGCCGCGAGCCTGAAGCCGCCGACGGTTCAGTGCTTCTCCATATATTTCTGCGCCACGGCGGCGCACTCCTCCACGAACTTCTGTTCCTCTTGGCTGAACGCCGATGTGAAGTAGCTCTCGATGTCGAGTTCTGCGGCCAGCTTTCTCTTCACAAAAATGGGTACGACGATTTCGCACTTCACCAGTGGCGATCCCGCCAGATAGCGCGGATCTTTGCCAACGTCATCGACCACCACGGTCTCCCCGGTGCGCGCCGCCGCGCCACAAAGCCCTGTGTTGAGAGGAATGCGCGCGTTCGGAGTGAAGCTGCCGACGAAGGGGCCGATCACCAGCACATTGTCATCGGTTGGATCGAGCAGATAGAAGCCGACCCAGTTGTAACGCGTCATCTTTTCGTGCAGCCTCGCACAAATATGCTCCATGAGCGATGCGGCTGATTTCGCGCCGCTCGAAAACTCCTGAAATTCACGCAGAAGCTCTTCCTGGATGGAGTTCATAGTTCTTGCTGTTGCCCTCGCATGCGGTGGCGAGGCCACTTACGCCGCCACATTTAGTGTACGCGGGAAAGCCAGCGCTATCGGAGGGCACGTTCCCACTCGATTACTGCAATAGCTGTTTGGAGATTGATCTTACGGCTTGGCAGCTCACGAGGGATTATTTCAGCTCGATAACGACAAGGGCGTTCCCCGCCATGTCGATGTGCAATTCTCCATTTTTCACTTCCGTCGACTCGGGCGCCGGCAATTCGGCCGCCCGGCGCAGTTGCTGGATTTGAGCCAGCGTCGGATATCGCGGCGCCCCGAGCCTGGCATCTTCCTTAAGGACGTTGCCATGATCGGCATCCAGCCGCCAGATCGTCGCGCGTCGAGCTTTGATATGGCTGAGTTTGAGGGTTACTGACCGTTTGGCATCTTCAGGCTTTGCGTAATTCCAAAGCGCGACGGCAAACGATGAGTCGGGCTTACGGGTAAGCAGCAAAGAATCGGAAGCGGCGTCCAGCCGTTCGGTGCCGAGATGGTGCAGCAGCTTGAACGCGTTGAATGCGGGCTTGGGAATGCTGCGCTCGGCGATCAAGCCGTAACCACCGTAGAATGGCGTTTTCACGACGCCTTGCTCTTCGAAAACATCGGAGAAAGTCCAGTACGACATCATGTCAACGAGCCCGTCGCATTGGCGGATGGTATCGGCGAGCCAGGGCCCCATATACGTTGAGTCGGTGATGTCGATTTCGTTCTTGTAGCTGGCGTTGTACTCGCTGAAGATCAGCGGCAGTTTAGGCTGGCTTGAGGCCAGAATCTGGTCGTGAACTTTTTTCACCGCGAGGCAGACCATCTTTTCTCGCGGGATGTTTTCGTCGGTGCCGAAGACGTCTTGGGCAGTGTCATTGCCATACACATGGGTGGAGACGAAATCGACGGGAACATTGTTTTCCGCGCAGTGTCGGATGAAGGCGTCCACCCATGCCGCCTGCGCCGTGGCCGGTCCTCCCACGCGCAGGCCTGAATTTATTTTTTTCACAGCACGCGCGGTGTGATCGTAGAGCTGCCAGTATGTTTCCTGTTTGGGCTCGCCCGCCCAGAAATCGAGGTTGGGTTCATTCCAGACTTCGAAGTACCAGCTGGCAACTTCATCGATTCCATAGCGCTCGACAAGATGGCTGACGAAGGCTGAGATCAGATCGTCCCATTTCTGCCAATCCTTCGGAGGCGCAACATTCTGCTTGTACCAGAACGCGTGCAGAGCGCGTTTGGCCGCGAGATCGTTGGGCATGAAACTGATTTCGACGAAGGGCTTTACGCCATTGGCGAGCAGCCCGTCGTAAATTTGATCGACGTAAGAAAAGTTATATGCCGGCTTGCCCTGGGCGTCTTCGGAATAGACGCCGACCTCATCGTGGAAAATGGCGTGAAAGCGAACGTAATCGAAGCTGGTGATACTTTTCACTAGCCTCAGATCGTCGCGATAGCTCTCACGCAAGCTGAGGATCGCGCGGCCGGAACCAAACATCCGCTCCCAGAAATGTGGGAACGGATGTGCGGGAGCATTGCCGTCGAGCGTGATGCTTTCCGTCGTTTGCATGCTGGACGTCGATTCGTGCCCCTGCGCGGAAGAGCGTAGCGGAGAAAGACACACAGAAAGAACAATGCAGACTACAAACAGGCAGGCACGTTCATCAATTCTTCTCATATTAGTCAGGGGCCAGAGACCAGGGGTCAGGGGTCGGGGGCCAGAAACAAGTTTAGCGATCATAGCCCTAGACTCTGGTCCCTGACCTCTGGCCCCTGAACCCTGTCGCGCGGGTGCCCCATCCTTTCGCGCTTTTTGCGAAAGGGCGGGCTTTCTACTCAAGCTGCCGCCAGCCTGCGCGGAATGTCTTTTCTTCGCACGTGCGCCACTGGTTTCTCATGTAACAGAAGTTCGGTGGCCAGCACCCGGCGTTCCGCATGGAACCAGCGCTGCACGATGTTCTCGTTGAGGAAGTTGGCCAGAGCGAGCAGGCTCATGCCCTGGTGGTGAGCCATCCAGCAGCGCGCCAGCTGGCAGCGGCTCTGCCAGAACCTTTTGCCGTCTCCCGTGAAGTCGGCGGACTCGTAGAAACCATAATCGCCAAACCAACCCATACCAAAGATTCTGTGCAGATTGCGCAGCGCCTGTACCGGATCGACATTTAAGGCCAGGAAAGTCGAATAGGGCGAGACCACCAGCCGGTCGGTTTCCGGTTTGCGCATGGCAAGCGCCGAGAGGCCGAAGGCGTAATACTGATAGTTCCCCGCATCATCCAACTTGCTGTACGCGGACTCGGAAATTCCCCACGGCACGCCTCTCTTCATGCCATACGCCTGCTGCGACTGCACCGCAGCAACGCACGATCGCTCCAGCAAAGTGTTGGGGTAGGAACGCATCCACAACGCCGGCATCAGATATTCGAACATGGTTCCGGTCCAGGAGAGCAGCACCGATCGTCCTTTATCCAGAGTGTGCGCCCGCCCCAGCAAAAACCAGCTTTCCTGGGGAATGTCTTCCTTGGCAATGGCGGCAAAAATCGCGGTGCGGGATTCCGTCGCCAGCAGGTCGTAACAGGCGTCGAATAGCGAGTGCGTGTCGACATCGAAGCCCACGGAGAGCATCTTGCGATGGCGGTTGAATAGCAGCTTGAAATCCGTCTCGTTGGCGAGTTTTCCAGCCTCAGCCGCTATCGAGCGCAAGTCGGCAATCAGGGTTACGGCATTCTCCCTGGCCTTCAGCAGGCTGGCGCGAAACCGCTCGTAGACGCCCTTGTTTTCCGGCCCGCAGCTTCCGAGGCTCTCCTCGGCGCGGACAATCAAGGCATCGATCGTCTGGGCCAGCCGCTCCAGAGGTACGCTATCCAATAATTTGAGATTGAGCGCGGCATCCCCGCGCAGCCCGGCGAACTCGGGCGCGAGCCAGGGAGCGTAGTCGCCGACCAGACTGCGGACATTCCGCACTCGGACCGCCGCCTCCTCCACCAGCCATTCCGCATTCGCCTTCTTCGTCTCAGAAACGATTTGCCCGGCCTTCTGCAAAATTTCATCCGGAAACTCGAGAATCGACTCCAGCCAGCGGTCGGTTCCATTCTGGCGCTCGCACGCCGTGAGTACTTTGCGCGGGAAAACGTGGGCCGCGCTCAGAGCCCGTAAGTAGTCGAGGCAGCCTTCGGCAAGGCAGGGCTGCAGCAGCGGGCGGCGGAGGCGATCGAGAGAGCCGTGTTGTAATGTCCACAGCGATGCAAGCAGGTTCCCGCTGTCGACCGAGGAAACGAAGTGCGGCGGAAGCGGTTCAAGCGTGCGGGTGTCGTACCAGTTCAACAAATGTCCGCGATGTTTCTTGAGGGAAGCGAGAGTTGCCAGCGTACGCCGCGTATCCCGCACAAACTCCGGCACCGTAAGATAGCCAAACTCGCAAGCTACTTGGCGGGAGTTCAACAGGAGCCCGAGATTCGTCGGCGAAACCCGCGCCGCTACCGCCGGCGGAGTTTCCTGCACGTTATCGGGAATCAGCCAGTGGTGCTCCGCGGTAGAGAATTCGGCGAAATATCTCCAGGTCCCGAGTGCGGCGCGGCGCAGGAATTTCACGTCTTTCGCCGAAACCTGGTTTCGCGGCTTGGCCGGCGAGCGGTTCAGCCAAACGGAAACCATCTTGCTGCACGCCCAAAGCGCCAATATGGGTGCTGCGGCGGCCATGGCATATGGCCGAATGCTCCACACGAGAACCCCGATAGCCAGGGCGAACAATGGAATCCAGTTCAGGTAAAGATCGATTGGCGTTTGCCCGCGCGTGCCCATCTCGGCTTCTGCCGCCGTCTCCCACTCGAGCAGCCGCTCTTTGGTTACGAAGCGGCGCACCAGGGCACGCACAACGGCATCGAGCGCGACCAGAGTCTGATGGGCAAGGAAGGTCAGGGTGAAGAACAGATTGACGTTGGTGGTGAAAAAGTCGCTCCACGCCTGGCGGGCTAGGCTGGAATCCTTGCGCGCAACTGCCTGGGTGAGATTTCCAGTCAACTGAATCCAGGCGGGCATGAATAGAATAAAGAGAGCCGCAACCGTCCACTCCCAAGCCCGACCGCCGACCAGCCAGCCGGCAACCAGAAGCAGGAAAGTCGCCGGCTCCACCAGGCTGCGGCGCAAATTGTCGAGAACCTTCCACCAGGAAATCATGGCGAGAGGATTGCGTGTGCGCTGCCCGGACTCGTCCGGCACCTCGGGCAGCAGCCATCCGGCAATCTGCCAATCGCCGCGCAGCCAGCGATGCTTGCGGCGGTTATAGGCGCTGTAGTGCGAGGGGTAATCTTCGATTACCTCGATGTCACTTACCAATCCCGCGCGCGCATATGCGCCTTCGATCAAGTCGTGGCTGAGCAGGGAGTTGCGGGGGAAGCGATGGTCGAGTACGCGCAGCATCGTATCGACCTCATAGATTCCCTTGCCGGTATAACTGCCTTCGGAATAAAGATCCTGGTATGCATCCGAGATGGCACGGGTGTAGATATCGAAGCCAGTCTCGCCCGCATAAATCGCGGCCAGGCGCGACGCGGCCGTGCTCTGCACACTGACGCCCACGCGCGGCTGGAGAATGCCGTAGCCTTCGACCACGGTATTGCTGGCGCTGTCGATGACTGCCTGATTCAGAGGGTGGGCTAACGCTCCAATCAGCCGATGCGCCGTGCCGCGCGGGAGCTCGGTATCAGCATCGAGAGTAATTACGAAACGCACGCGCGGCAGAAGCGAGACGTCTCCAACCTTGACGGGGAAACTGTCGTATCGCCCGCGCAGTAGCTTGTTCAAGTCGAGTAATTTACCGCGCTTGCGCTCCCAGCCCATCCAGGATTTCTCCCGCGGATTGTATACGCGGTGGCGATGCAGCAGGAAAAACGATCCCATCTTCTGGCTGGCGTATTTCTCATTCAGGGCGCGAATCAGCCCGGCGCAGAGAGCTACCAGTTCGCTGTCTTCGCGGTCGGGCTCGCGCGAATCAGGCAAATCGGTTAGCAGGCAGAAGTGAATGTTGGGATCGTGGTTGCCCAGGAATCGAACCTCGAGGTCTTCCACCAGCCCACGGACCTGCTTTTCGTTGAGAAGCAAGCTGGGAACCGCAACCAGCGTGACGCAATCTGCAGGAATCGCCTCGCTGAAGTCGAGCTTGGGCCGAAGTTCGGCGGGCAGCAGCAGAGTAACAAGATGGTTCATCGCCTGCACCGCCGCTTGCGAACTCGGCAGCAGCAACAGCAGCATGGCGAACGCAATAAAGGCGAGCGAACTGGAGGGATCGGTGAGCAGAAACACCGCCGCCGAGGCGATGGCGAGAGTCAGAACCTCGATCCCGAGCAGGAAAAATTCATCCGGATGGCGGCGCATCCATTCCTGGATTCTTACCAGGAAGCGGGGATGATATCCCACACGCTCGGCCAGCACAGGCGCGCCCTTGTCGACGACGTAATAGCCGACATGAGACTGCTTGAGAGCCACGCGCGGATTGATCGACGGATGTCGCGTGGCTTGCTCGGCCAGCGCGACCGCCTGCGCAGCCACGTCGGTTTCAGAGAAATCGGAGCGGGAAGCCATTCTGGAAATCCGCTTGCGGTATAAATCGCGGCTCTCGTAATCCATCTGAGCGTAGGCGCCCGCTGGATCGCGGCGCAGCACCTGGTCCATGGCGATGAGGGGCTCGAGAATCTCTTTCCAGGTGGCTTGCGCAAGGTCGCGCAAGCTTCTCATGCAGACCCCGATGCCCAGGGAGGCATGTGGATTGTGAACGAATTCTTCCCCCTGCGCCGCGATTTTCTCGAGCAGAACCAGGGTTAACGCCGCCGGAAGCAGGCGCAGTTCCCGCATCTGCATCACTGTGGTCCGCTGAAATACTTCGACAAACAGGGCGAACTCCTGCTCGCTGAACTGGTAGGAAACGGCTTCCAGAAAGCCTTCCGCTAGCGCCAGCGCTCGCGGAACGACTTCGCCCTGACCATCACGCACGTGCGGAGTCTTGCCCGCAATCTTGCGCGTGGTCGGGTTCTGCAACTCCATGTACAGGCCGGTGTAAATCAGGCGGTCGTTGTCATAAAGCCAGCGGTAATCGTCGGAAACGGGCGCCGAAGGGGGAACGCGCAGAGCCCCGAAAATCGGCTCGAAGGCGCGGGTAACCGCCTGAGTCCGCTGAGCGAAGACGTGAGAGGAGGGAGTATTCGGAAGCCACTTCAGATCGCGTGCCAGAGCTTCGGCCTTCTGGTGCAAAGTCTGTGGATTGTGTGATTCGGGCATGGACATCAGCACCCGTTCCATTTCCGTGCTGGCGATTTCTACATGTATGTTATGTACGTTTTCGGGCATGGAAATCATTCCTGCAAAACTCAGCGATAACTAGACGCCTGCAATTCGAACATCTCTGCGTAACGTCCGCCAAGCACGAACAACTCATCGTGCGTACCATCTTCGGCGATGCGCCCGTTTTCCAGCACTACGATGCGATCAGCCATGCGCACAGTCGAAAAACGATGAGAAATAAATAGCGCCGACTTGCCGGCGGTGAGCTCGGCGAAACGTTGAAACACATCGTATTCGCTGCGCGCATCCAGTGCGGCGGTTGGCTCGTCGAGTATCAGAACCTGGGCGTCGCGAAGATATGCGCGCGCCAGAGCAACCTTTTGCCATTCACCGCCGGAAAGATCGATTCCGCCGTCGAAGCGGCGGCCCAGCATCTGGTCATATGCGCGCGGCAGGCGCTCGATGACTTCGTCAGCCATGCTTTTTTCCGCGGCATCCTTGAGCAACTGCAAGCGGTTGACGTCTTCAATCTTCCCGACCGCGATGTTCTCGCGCGCGCTCATTTCATAGCGCATGAAATCCTGAAAAATGACCCCTATCTCACGATACAAGTCTTCCAGGTTGTACTCGCGGAGATCAATTCCGTCGAGCAGAATTTGACCTTCGGTCGGATCATAAAGCCGGGTAATCAGCTTCACGATTGTGGTTTTGCCCTGGCCGTTCTCACCGATCAGTGCAACCCGCTCGCCCGGGTGCAAGTGAAAGTTCAAGCGATCAATGACCATGCGATCGTTGCCGGGATACTGAAACGAAACATCCCGAAACTCGAACCCTTGCCGAATCGGACGCGGTGCAGGCAAAGCATTCGGCTTCGAGCGAACTGTCGGCTTCATTTGGAAAAACGCGAGAAGATCGGTGAGGAATAATGCCTGATCTGCGATTCCTGACAGCGTTGAGAACACCTGCTGAATATTGCTGCTGGCTTGCATAATTGCGCTGGTAAGAAAGTAAAAGGTGCCGATTCCCATGCTGCCAATAATTGTTCGCCAGATTACATACGCGTAGGCGCCGTAATATCCGCCTGTGCTTACAAGGGACAAGAAAGAGCCTATGATCAAACGCTTGCGCGCGAGATCCACATCCTGCTCGTAGATGATCTGGGAGAGCTTGGCAAACCTGTTCGTGAAAAATCCCGCCAAATTGAAAAGCTTAAGTTCCTTTGCCCCTTCCTTAGTGGCGCCTGCCTGGCGTAAGTAGTCGAGCTGGCGCTTGATCGGCGTCTGGCTAAAATTCTTGGCGTAGCCAAGAAATGCAAAATGAGTCTCGCCGAGGAATGCTGGCAGCACGGCGGCAATCAACAGCAACATTAACCAGGGCACATAAAGCATTACGGCAACGGACCAGGCGATCGCAGTAATCGCCTGCAATTCCAACCTGCCAATAGCTTGAATCATTACCAGTCGATCGGTTGCTTGTACGCGGGCTCGCTCCAGGCGGTCGTAGAAAACCGGGTCTTCATAGGCAATCACGTCCAACTGAGAGGCGTGCTTCATTACCTCGATGCTGACGTGGCGGGTGTACTTGTCCGCGAGCAGCGAGTCGGAGTAGTCGATCATTCGGGTGACAATGCTGCTCACGACCGCGATGCCAAACTCGGCCAGAAGCAACCACCAGAGCCGTTTTGGCGCAGGACCATGGGTCTGAAGCAGGTGAACCAGAATATCGATGATGAGTTTGGGAATGTAGGTAAGCGCAAGCGGCAGCAGCGCAGCGACGACTCGTGCGCCGATGCCAAAGCTAACCACGCCCGGACCCGATTGCCAGACGATCTTGAGCACCGGCGGGACGTTGCGGAGCGCTGACAGACGCTCTTCCCACCCAGTCCAGAAGCCCTTCTGACTCTCCATTGGCGCGACCTTTCGAATGCGTATGAGATGCCGAAATCTGCTCTCAGGTTGAGCAACCCGCTTTGTACGAGCGACTTAGAGCAAGGCACTCCCGCAAAAACTGCGGAAATTCGCCTTCACGTATGATTCCACTTTTCTGCGAGGGCTGGAAAGCGAGCCTGCACCACGAGCGGCTCACTCCATTCACTTTTAGAATGTGGCGGTTATGAGGCCGAGAGCCCGCCCCAAGCAAAAGGGATCTGAATCAATTTTATGACAGACCCTACGGGGTATTCGAGAAATATCTTCTTCCATTAAGGGAAAAAGGAGCCGGAATCGTAGGGCGAGAACAAGCTATTGAGACGGGATACCTTCAGTATCTCTTAAATCCTGCTTTTTCCATGCCCCGGCGGGCTTCTTCATTTTTCATGAATGTATCCCAGACAAAGCCGCTGCGAAGGTTTTCGGCCATGAGCATGGTGATGCCGGTATCGATTCCGATCACGTCACTGTCATACCAGTCGCTCAGCGGATTGAATGCATTGACGAAGCCGTACTTGCTCCAGGCGTTGGGATATTTGTCTCTGATATTTCTCAAAACCCGCATAACCGGCTGGGTCAGAAACGCCAGCGAACCACCGGCCGCGCTGGGCACCACCGTGCCGTCAATTGGCCCAATCGCCGGCGGACCGCCCCAGATCACGTAGCCATTTTTCGAATCGGAGGCCGTGATTCCCCACAGGTCTTCACTGTAGTCGGGAAACTGCCTGCCCAGCTCGATGCAGAACTGGCGGTGAACTTCGGTGGCCACCACGGAATTCTCGAAGTAATCCGCATACTTGTCGCGCTTGCCGCGAAAATCGAACCACGCCTGCGAGTATTGGTGCACAAACAACGGCGCGAATGACCCGATATATCGCAGGCCTTCATACTCAAAGGTCAGCCGTTTCCAGGCGCTCCAGGTATCGGCTTTAAGGGGATACGTATTGGAGCCCATGCCCAGCAGGTACATCATCATCAGTTCGCTGTAGTAATCCCAGCGATAGGGAAGAAATCCCATTTCCGGGGTCCAGCCATGAGGCAACAACGCCGTATCTTCTGAAAGCCAAGTCCAATCCACGCGGTCGAAAATCTGCTCGGCAAGGGCCTGCACTTCAGGAGACTGGAAATGCTGCCGGCAGGTAAGAATCCCACAGAGCAGGATCGTGGTATCGACCGAGGAAACTTCGGAATCCCAGACCCGCTCGCCGGTGTTAATGTCAGCCCAGTGGTAAAAGAACCCGCGATGGTTGGGCAGCTTTGCCCAAAAGCTGTGCAACGCGGCCAGCACGCGCTCGCGAGCCTGCGCCCAGCTGACGAAACCACGCAACTGGCCGATGCAAAATGCTGTGAGGCCGAAACCGGTGGCCGCCGTGCTGGCAACGGTTCCGTTGTCGTTGATACGAGTGTTGCACCGGTCTTTCACCAACCCGGTTTTCGGATTACTCTGATCCCAGAAATACTGGAACGTTGCCCGCTCCAGTTCATCCAGAAATTGATCGTCTTCGGGAGAAACCAGGCTATGTTTAGGCCCCGCAGAATTAGCGCGAGGAGCGGCGGGACGGGACTGAGCAGGCGATGCGTCGGCCGAAAAACGAGCCAGCGGCAGACAACCCAAAAGGCCCAGCACGCCTCGGGCAAAATCCCGGCGGGTCGGTTTCGTGAATTGGGGTTCTTTCATCTAAAGTGTATTCAGTTTAGATGAGTCGCTCAGCCATTGGAGGTATATTCCTACGGCTTCATCGGTCAAATCTCCCGAGCCTTCCACGCTACAGCCAGGCCGGACAGTCAAAAAAGGGCATCCGCTTTTGATAGCGTTTGCCGTCGCACTCGGCGTGGCGATCGTGGCATTCCTTTATTATCGCCACATTCGCAAGCCCCTGACGCTTACCGGCGCGGTGGTTATGCAGGACTCTGATCCGCGAAAACAACTGCCCATCGCCGGGGTGGAAGTCAGCCTCGCCAGCGGCCTGGCCCATGGCCCGGTAAAATCCGACAACTCCGGTTACTTCTCCATGCGTCTATTCAAGAAAGTCAGAACAGGCGAAAAGATCACGCTCCGGTTTCGCCACCCAAACTACCGGCCCCTCGATCTGGAGGAAACCGCGCGGAACGAGCTGTACATTGCGCACATGACCCCAATCACGCGCACCATGCCGGCGGCTGCAAAACCGGCCATTGTAGTCTCCAATGTTCGCGCGCGCTACACCACCAAGACCCTCAACTCGATGAATGTGGGAAGCGAGGCTAAGACATTCGAAGTGAAAAATGTCGGCAATGTTCCCTGCGACCATCGCTCGCCCTGTTCTCCGGATGGCAAGTGGAAGGCCGCGATCGGCTCCGTCACACTCGACGCCGGAACCGGCAACGCGTTCCAGAATGCTCGTATCTCGTGCATTGCCGGGCCTTGTCCCTTCACCCAGATCGATTCCGAGGATTTCTCCAGCGGAAACGAAAAAGCTACGGCCACGGTGCGCGATTGGTCAGACACTACCACTTTTCTGGTGGAAGCCGAAGTCAGCCGAAATATGGTGGGCCAGATCGACTATCACTCCTTTCCGGTAATCTTTGGCACCGCGCTCAGCTTTACCTTGCCTCCGCAATCGGAAGGAGTCAGTTTGGAAGCAGATATCTCCGGACAGACCATTATTTTCCCGCTTGGGCCGGATTTACTGCTGAGCTGGGCAAATTGCACCGTAACCACGCTCAAAGATCAAACCAGGGTCTACCGCTGCGAACTGAAGCCAGGGTACCGCTTCCAGCATGAACGTTGAAGAAACCGGGAAATCGAATTGCCGCCAGGCGCCGGCCATCAAACTTCGGCTACGTGATTTACGGTAATTGTTTTGCCGTTCAGTGTTCCGATCACGCGAACCCTTTGTCCGGCCATTTTCTTCAGCAGCTGCATCTCGCCTTCAAGCATGTAGGTCGAGTCGCGATCGACGAGGATGAACTGTTCCCCCGCGTGCACGCACTTGCGAGTGCAATCGGCCGCCGATTCGCCAATTGCGGAAGCATGTTTCGCGCCGCAATGGGAATCGGTGATTACGCCCTCATAGGTCTCAAGGGGTTCGTTATGAGCCACGGGCTGAGGTGCGGCCAAAGGCGCCGCTCCGCTGGCGCGGCCTGATGTTCCCAACGGTCCCACCCATACCGCAATGGCGCATGCGGCAATGGCTGCTACTACCAGGGATAGCCGTGAGATCACGGAATTGCGAACGCCTATGCCGGGGATGGGCCCACCACTGTCTGACTGCCGTTTGCCGTGATCGCTCATTTGTCGAAGTTCACCTCAGACCTGGCAGATGCTCACGAGAGCGGCTTGACACCGATGATGTGCAGGTTTACACCGTCCGGATAGACAGTAGCCGTGATTCTTACCTGCAATCCGACGTACTGCTTCGCCGTCTGCTGATTGTCAAGCTCAAACGTGCTGTAGCGCGAGACCTTCAATACATACCTTCCGTCGTCCTTTTCGATGGTCCCGGTGAAATACTGCAGCGTGGTTTGTTGCAGGGATTGAGTGTTGTCCTGTTGCGTTTCCGCTGCATGGTATGGCTGTTCTCTCACCGACGGCGACGCTTGTTGAATCGGCTGGGGCTGCTGGAGCACTGACCATGCAATTAATTGTGGTCCAAGAGTTTGTGAGGGTGGTAAGGGACCTAGTTGGGGGCTGGGCTGAAGATTTTGCGCCAGCATTAGGGGAACTGTGGCAAGGAGAATAAGCACGAGTGTGAGAACGCGATCGCCGTTCCTCATAGCTCAACTCCGAATCTACGAAGCGCGCCTGTTTCAACTTCAATCCTCGATGCAACCATGCGACCGGACCATCAAGCCTTGCATGTGCACCAACTTAGACACGATTGTGACGCGGGGAGGGGTGCGAATCTATACACATTATTCCCTATCAGAAGCAGAAAAAACTCAGTTCGCAGCCCGCGCCCGAGGACCTTCGGTAGGATCGGCCAGCTCTCAGCTGCAGGCATCTTCTTGATCCAACAGTGGTGTTGCATCCGAGAATGATTGACTTGCCCGCCCAGGGCGCGAAGTAAAAGCGGGACAGGATCGAAGTCTCCCTCGCGAGAAAGAAATATTTCCCGGGAAAATACACGATTCACTGTATAGGCAGTCTTGGTTCCATTAATTAGGCTGAAATCCTACTCGACGAACGCCCCCATCGAGCAGGTGTTGGTTCACTGGGAGGACCGACACCTGCTCCCTTCTCAAAAAAGTCTTAGATCTGATCGCCTTTTTGTGCGGTGCTATATGCGCCGGGGGTCGCTGGTACCCCATTCCCAACCGCTACCTAGGCAGCCGACAACTAAGAACCTGCAATGCCGGAAATTATGAAAGCGCGGTCTGGTCCCGGCTTTCCTTAGGAGGAGTTTCGAATGGCGGATGATATGGAACGGAAAGGTCAGCAAGGCAGCCAGACAGTCCAGCAGCAAGGGCAGCATGACCAAACTGGCGAACAGGGAAATCGTGGCCAACATAGCGGTCAAACGGGCCAAGGCGGACAGCAGCAGCAGAAAAAGGGCGGTCAGAACCAGAATGAAGAGGACGACCGCCAGCGGCGCGCGTCTTAGTTGCGCAGAATCTTCAACGCTTTAAAGAGTCCCTGGCCAGTTCGCTGGGGACTTTTTAGTGTCCTGGCATCATCAATGTAACCACTGCCAGCAAAATTATGATTTCCACAGGCTCTGCTACGGAATTCACCTTATAGCGGCTTGCACAAATGGTGACTACAGTTTTCTCAGGAGTGTTGCCGACTGTTCCCCCTGAGTACAAAAAGGAATTTATGATGATCCAAGTTAATCCACCCGTTGACGTGCGAAGCTGGCGGAAGCTTTACACGGCAGCGCTGTTCGAAACTGAGCGAGAACGAATCCCAAGCCGCATTGCAGATGCCGAGAAGGCGATCGTGGCTCGTGCCCGCGAGCTGTTCGCCGGCGGTGGCGACACAATTGAAGAAGACCAGGCCCTCGACGACGCGCTGTACGCCCTGCGCGCACTTCAGAATTGCCTCGACTTTCGCATCGCCGCATAACATGGGTTTACCAGTCTCGCCCGTTCAGGGAAAGGTGTGTCTCCGCTCCTGGCTCCGAACGGCGCGCCCACTTGGCCATCTTGAGGCTCGTTATAACTACAGCCTCGATACGGCGGGACGAGCGTCACCTTCCTGAAGTCTCCCTAGGTCGAAAGTACGGCAAAATCATTTTGCAACCGGGACTGCGCAGTATTGTTGGAAGGCGCGGCGCATTCTAAAGTGCGGGCAGTCAGGAAGAAAGGGACCAGGTCCCCAGTGGCATACAAATTCTCAGCCCGCCGCATTGATACTCCGTTTGCAACTTCTCCCGACGATCTTCGACGCGCCTTTGAAAGCGCGGTTCGCGAGATCCACGAAGCCGATCTTGCCGCCCAGAAAAAAGCAAATCTTCATCCAATGATCATTCCTCATGCGAGGATTTTGCGCTCGCCCCGCGAGGACACGGAAAAACGCGCCCTATCGGACGCAGCTCGCGCACTGGCGCAGTTGTGGAAGAT
>JASHQM010000184.1 GCA_030039165.1 Candidatus Sulfotelmatobacter sp.
GTCGATGAGTATCGGAAGGATCAGTGCTCTGCGAGTGGTTGCCAATGAAGCCAACAATGGCTGGACAACGGGCAATGGGAAGTGAATTGTTGAACCAGCTGTTTTACACGCTGCGATTACATGTCTCGTTCGTGTCTTGTGATGTAGTCGGAGATTGCTTTGGACCACGCCGCGACGCGGCCCAGGCGCAGAAAGCCAAAGGCGGCCCAGCGTGGGTCTGTCAGGCTGCATTCCAGCTATTGGGCACGTTCACATAGGATCGATCCAGCTTCGCAACTGACTCGCAACCGAGCAGCCGCAAGGTTCGTTCCACATCCGTTTTGAGAATTTCTATCGCTCGGTCGACGCCGGCTTCGCCGGCTGCGGCGAGCCCATAGGCATAGCCCCGCCCGCAGAGCACAGCGTTGGCTCCCAGGCAAATAGCTTTTACGATGTCGGTGCCGCGCCGAATGCCGCCATCCATGAACACTTCGATGCGCCCCTGCACTGCTTCCACGACCTCGGGCAGGGCACGCAGCGACGCCGGAAGGCCATCCAGCTGCCGCCCGCCGTGGTTCGAAACTGAAATGCCTGCAACTCCTTCATCAACTGCACGCCGCGCATCGTCGGCGGTCAGGACACCCTTGATGACAATCGGGCCTTTCCAGTGTTCGCGAATCCACTTCAGGTCGGCCCAGGTGGGCGTGGATTCGGCCAATGCGGCGTTGATGTCCACCAGGGGCATCTCGCCTTTGCCCGGAATGATCACGTTCGGCAAGCCGGGCAAGCCGCCGTCGCGAAGGTAGTCGATGAGCCATCCGGGCCGGGAGAGAATTTGCGGCAAAAAGGGAATTTTATCGAACACACTGCCGCTGATCAGCTCTTTCATACCATTGCGGTAATCGCGCTCGCGAATGCCTGATACCGGAGTATCGATGGTGACGACCAGAGCTGAGAATCCGCATTTGCGCGCGCGATCAATCGCGGCCTCGGCCGCGCCGCGCCCGCCCATGAGATAGAGCTGGTAGAAGACGGGGCCAGTCGACGCAGCTCGCACGTCTTCCAACCGGTGCCCGGAAATGGTAGAGAGAACATAAGCCGTGCCCGCTCGGCCCGCGGCGCGGGCTGCCGCCACTTCGCCGCCCGGATGCATCAGGCGGCTGTAACCGACGGGCGCTAACAGAAAGGGAAGAGCAAGATCGAATCCGAGAACACGCGCGCCCAGACTGCACTTATCGACGGCTACTGCATGGCGCGGACGAAAAGTAACATCGTTGAACACCCGGCAATTCTCCCGCAGTGTGACCTCGCCTTCAGCGCCCCCGTCGAGATAGTCGAATACGGACTTGGGCACACGCTGGCGGGCAACGGGACGGAAATCTTCGATGCAAACCACGTGGGGCGAAGCAACCGAGCGTTGCAATCTGGTCATCGGAACCTCCCCAGGTCTGCGACCTTCAAGACCCGTTATGCTACCACTGCCAAAACCATAGGAGAAACTCCTTCACATCTTTCCAAAACAGCGGCACCACAGTGACAATCGTCACATCGAGCTATGAGGCTCATCACTGAATACAGTTTTCCGGCTGCCTATGCTGATGTAGCAGCGGAGATACTTGCTGCGGTGGCGAGCACGTAACTACTTCTCTCCCAAATTAACGCACAACTCGCAACCTGAGTTTGAGAGAGTATTAGCAGCACCTCGCCACCCCGGTCTCGTGATCCATACTGCGCATTGCCTCTACAGCAAAGGCTGCAACGGCGGAGAGAGGAACTTCGATGTTACTCAAACCCTTTGTCATCAATCGCCACGGCCGCCTGGTATTTCCCTGCAACTTCTTTCCTGAGCTTGATTTTTCTGTCTTCGAATCGCTCAAGCAGTTCGCAGCAGTAATTCGCCGCGACTTCGGTGAGAAAGCTCCTGCGGAGAATGATATTTTGAGCCGCCTTCATGAGGGGGTTTACCAGAATCGCTACGAAATCTGCCGCGATCTGGCCCTCAACCTTTTCTGGGTAAATCGCTACGTGTTCACCATGTATGAGAAGCGTCCTACACGCTGGGGCGATCTTCCGCGCAACCGTGAAGATGTGTTCCTGCCCTTGTTCCGGCCCCGCGACGCAGGCGCCATCATTACTGCCATTCAGGCGGGCTGCGAAGCTTTGCCCGCAAAATGGGACGAAGAACAGGAAAACAAGATATTCCACATTCTGCTCGATGTTTTCCGCAACAAGCCAAGCGCTGGAGGTGAGTTGCGTGCCATCAAGCCGACGGTCGCGGAAATCATGGCAGATCCCGCGAACCTGACGTATCGCCTGGTCAACTACGACCGCGATTACCTGCACTATACCTATGACGATGTGATCGACTGCATTCATCCCGTGCCCGAGCTGGAAGCGCTGATGCGGCAAGGCATGATTTTGCATAACCAGTATCCCTGGGACCCGGCCTCGGGAAGCCGCGCAGAAATTGGCGCCCTCAAGGACGACGATTATGTCGTCGCATACCACCCCAAAAACAATGAGGTGTTGCACTTCATAGAACGAGTGAAAGCAAACCTTGACCGCGACCCGCGCCTGCGCGCGTCGCGCCATCCCCTGAATAGGCCGGAAACACTTGCGCTGAGCGAGCCGATTAAGCCATACCCTCCCGTCAAGGTGAGTGAAACCTTCCGCGTGTTGCCGCGAATCGAGGCGATCGCGGTGTACGAAGGTGAGATTCCGTGCACGAATGCCGACCTCATCCGCAACCACGCCTATTGCTGGTCGCGCATGTCGGCAGAGGAAATTTCGAAGAAGACCGGCATCGAGCGCCGCAGCTATACCGAACTCGATCTTGAACATATGGCACTGCTGGCTACCCGCGAGGCCCTGAGAAAATCGGGCAGAAAGCCCGCGGAGATCGGAGCCGTGCTTTTTTGCAGCTGCACCAGCACACGGCTCATACCTTCGGTGGCCTGCTGGCTCTCCGGCGAGCTGGGGCTGGCGCAGACGCACAGTTCGTGCGACATCGTGGCGGCATGCGCGGGAATGCCATACGGGCTGTCGGAAGCCATTCGCCAGCTTCAAGAGATCGGCCGGCCGGTGCTCGTGGTGTGCGCAGAAAAATTCTCCGACAAAATTGGTACGGTGCGCACTTCACGAATGATCTTCGGCGACGGGGCGGCGGCCATCATCGTGGGTCCCGCACCGGAAGGCGCAGCTCCCGACATTGAAGTCATTCAAACCTATGCTAGCGGCCCGTGGTCAGAAGTGAACTCGATCATCTGGCCAAATCCGGAGTTCGACAACAACATCACCGTCTATGGGCCGGAGGTCAAGAATCTGGCCAAGCGGTACTTGGTGGAGATGATCAGCGAACTCAATCTCCTGCCACATCCGGAGGGCGGCGATGGGTGCCTGATGGATGCAATCGACATCGTCGTGCCGCATCAAGCCAACAAAAATATGGTAGCCGATCTTTCCAAGGCCGCAGGAATCAGCGAAGACAAGCTGTATTTCAATATCGAGAACGTCGGGAACACTTCCTCGGCTAGCATTCTGTTGGCGATTCACGACGCTGTGCGTGAGAGACGCATCGATCGCCCCATGCGGGTGTTCGCGCCCGGATTTGGTGCGGGCGCCGTAGGCGGCTATGTGGTCATGCGCATCGACCCGGCAATCGTAAACATTAACTCTCAGGAGACAACGATCATGGCAAACGTGGAGGGCAACGGCAACGGACGGAACGGACATAGTGGATTGGATTCATTGAAAGGAAAAGTTGCGCTGGTCACCGGGGCGTCGCGTGGCATCGGGCGGGCGATTGCGATCGAGCTGGCGGGGCGCGGCGCCAACATCGCCCTGGATTACCGCTCCGACAGCGCACATGCCGAGAGCGCGGCGGAGGAGATTCGCGCTCTGGGTGTGGAGTGCATCCTGATTCAGGCAGACATCGCGAACAAAGGCGAGGCCCAGCGCGTGGTGAAACAAGTGCTTCACACGTGGCAGCGCCTTGACATTCTGGTGAACAATGCGGGTATCACTCGCGACCGCAGCATGAGAAAGATGACCGAAGATGATTGGGCGCAGGTGATCAACGTCAACTTGAACGGCACGTTCTACTGCACCAGCGCCGCGCTGCCCGCGATGATCAATCAGCGCTACGGGCGCATCATTAATATCTCGTCGGTTGTGGGCCAGATGGGAGCTTTCGGACAGGCCAATTACTCGGCCAGCAAGGGCGGAATCATCGCTTTTACAAAGACGCTGGCGCTGGAGATGGCCAAGTTCAATATCACGGCTAACTCAATTGCGCCGGGGTTCACGCAAACCGAAATGGTGGATGCTATTCCCGAAGAAATTTCATCACAGCTCAAGGCGAGGATTCCTCTGGGGCGCTTTGCAACTCCCGAAGAAATCGCGCGGGCGGCGGCGTTTCTTGCTACCGACGGCGATTACATCACCGGACAGGAATTGAACATCAACGGCGGATATCACATGTAGCGCGAGTGAGTGTGTCCCACCCTTCATTTTGGAAGCGTGGAGATAAGCTATTGTCCGACTACAAATAAGTGGCCGTCATTCTGACTGTACTCCTTGCCATCGTCTCCGATTGAGAGAGGAGTGTAGGCCGCGCCCAACGCTTCAAGCAGAAAGATCTGCTGCTTCGGGGTGGTAAACACGCCTTTGTGTCCCTGCGGGATCGAGTACACGCTTCCATCTTCGCTAGTGACGTAAACGACTCCGTTGCGGTCAATCGCAGGAGCGTTGACGCACCACTCGTATCCATTGGGATTGCTCACCGTGAAAGTGGTGTTTTGAAACGACCACTCCACTTGCATGTCGGTGCTGATCTGGCTGAGATAGTACGGTCCGGCTGCAACCGCGGTGCACACTGGATTTCCCTCGAAAAAGCAATAGGCCGCGCTGGGATAGTGATTGTCTTTGGTGACCAGCGAAAAGGTGCCGTCGTGTGTATAGACCGCAGGAGTGGTATCCCAGCCGAAATCGTAGGAGTTAATGTAGTTGCCCTGCGCGTCAAAGTGCATCATGTGGCCACGGCCGTAGTTGTAGTCGTCGGTGACTCCCATGACGATCGAACCATCAGGTAATACCGTGGGCGAAGACGAGGCTTCGTCAATGATGTAACCCGAACCTTTGGCATTAGTCGAGGGGTCAATGCCCACCGGCGTCCCATAGCGACAGGAGTTGGGCATGGTGTCGTCACCCGGCGGAGCGATGGGCAGCAGAACCCCGCAACCATCCGTCAGGCGATGCTGCATGGTCGAAGCCCACTTCAAAGTGAGATCGGGATTCACCGCGATGAGATAGCTCACCATGTCGTCGAAGTGAGCGGTGCCTACGGTGTAAACAGTTCCATCCGGCGCGACTGCCGGGGCAATGTTGACGCCGGGGCGCTGCGAGCCGCAGGGTTCGGTCGGCGGGACGGGCGGCGTAACTGGCGGCCAAGGCAGCGACGCCCCGTTATCGCCCAGATTGTTGAATGTGCCGGGACAGTTCAGCGAGTCTCCCGGGGGAGCGTCCGGCGTGAGTTGCGCGTAAGTAACAGTCGAGTAGCTGTTATCCGGGCGCACCTTCACGAGCCACGCGCCTGCAATATCGCTTCCTTGCCAGGGATTGTCGCCTGAAGCGAGTTCGAGCACGTTGTAATAAATGTTGCCGTTCTCATCTGCGGTGAGCGGTCCCGAGACGAACGTGTTAGCAGGAATAACAGATGTGTCATAAAACGGATTGATGTAAGCGACAGATTTACCGGTCTGCGCCTCGATCTTCCATACTTGGCCTCCTGCTCCCGGCGCATAGACGTAGCCTTGCGTCAGCACGGGATGAAATACCGGCTCCCAACCATCGAGGCCAACAGCTCCAATAAGAAAGTTAGTGTCGTTGGGCTCGGGGACCCAGTCGGTGGCGAACATCCATTTGCGAACCGGCTGACCATTTTCCCAGTCGTAGCGCGCCACATTCCATTGCATCTGATTCCATGTGTTAGGGCCGCAGGCCGCGCCGTATTCCCACCGGAACGAAGGTTTGCAATTGATGTAGGTTCCGCTCTTCTGCACCATATAGAAAGTGTTGCCGTCAATCAGAGTAGATTGATAGTGTGCGGTGAGCACGGCTTCGCCGTAAACGCCCTCGTTGGCATATTTCTCCTGGTTGACGAAGGGGTCGTAGATGATATCGGCAAGCTTCTGATTGAGTGGCTGGGCGGAAACCCCAACCATGCCGGAATGCTGGGGATTGCTTCCCCATTGCGACCAGAAAGGCAGATCGTAGCCGAAGCCTGTGAGAACCAGGATTGCGAAAAACAGGAGCGCGAGTACGGAAACGAGGCGCGAGCGGATCATGGTGACCTCCAGGATTGCAGTGCCGTGCGGCAGAACTGCGGGGAGGAATCTTACCACGATTTCGGAGATGCAGTGTCAATGGGGGGAATTGCGGAACGGGCGATGGGAGCGGGTTTTGAGTGCCCAGGTTCGATGCCGCGCTGCATCGATGGAGCAAATCAAAGACTTGGCGAGAACCTCGTCACGAACCTAACCGCAGCAATGCCTGGCGCAGCCGCGCGTGCTTGTGGGTCAATCGTAGATAAGACATTTCGTTACTTCCAGATTTGGCCAGGATGATTTCGAAGATTCCGCGCTTTTCGTGGAAGGTCCAGCGGACGAGGTCAGGGATTAGCGCCAGAACTAACGACCAATTTTCGAGAGCCTGCTTCTGGCTCGAAGTCGCGTTCGAGGGATTGAGTTTAAGGGCGCGGACCATGGCGGCGGTCGAGGCTCTTCGCATTTTCGCGCTGTCTCCGGCAAATTCATACGCCATGCGACGGTTGACGAGCAGGCCGATGTTGCGAACGGAAAAGCTATCCCACGCACCTGCTTTTTCTTGCGTGCCTTTCTTTGACGTGGTTTCGTAAAACATGTGCGCTTCGGCCAGGCGCCTCAGTGTTCGTGGCGCCGTGCGATATTTTGCATTACCGGCGATTTTGCATTCTTCCGCTTTACACAAAGCTTGCAAATCGCGGCGTCCAGAGCGGAAGCCGAGCTTGCGATAGAACCAGAACGCGCCGGAGTCGATGGCCTCATCGTTGTCCTTGCCGATCTGGTAAGGATAAATGGAAAAGCAGCTCGCGCCGGTAAGCGCGCGCAGGCAGCGGAGGGCTTGGGCGTAAATCCAGGCAGTCTCGCCCTGACGATAGGTGTAAAAGGTGTTGAAACCAATTTCCAGCCACTCGCACAAACCGATGGCCTCGACATAATTGATTGGCACGCCATTTTTCAGCGTGTATCCCGCAAAATAAGCACGAAGGGGAAGACGGCGGTCCGCAGGCAGTCCCCAGAAATGCATCACGACACCACGGCCGAGCTCGGCGCGCACGACCCAGCGGGCATCGCCAAGCGTAGTGCCATAGAGTTCGCGGTAGCGGACGAGCATGATCTCGCGAATTGCATTGATCACTCGTTTGCCCGCCGCGGCAGACAGTCTCGTGAGCTTGGGCTCTGGCCTAGCAAGTTCGCGTTCGAGAGAAACTTCGCCTCGCCGAATGAGTGGGGCGTCGTGCAAAAAAAAGCGGTGGGGGCGCGACCAGTTCCGAGTGCGCGAGAGCTTCAAATTTTGGAGTGTCCAGCAAACTGGGAGGCGAAGCGAATCATACAATTCGGCCTGCTGCTTGGCGGAAAGCGGAAGTTGCGCGAAGCACCGCAGCAGCCATGGCAAAGCATTCTTACGGCCGCGGGCTGCATCGATCCATGCCGTCCATGGGATGTTGGCTTCGACATCGGCATCTTCTTCCAGCAAAGGCATGAAGCGTGGCCAGGTATTGCCTCGGTTGCGCTCGGCTTGATAATCCTCCCAACAAGCGTCCCAATCGATCTCGACGTTTTTCGGAATGCGGCGCTCGAGCCAGCGGGCCACGTCGAATGAGAGCACATCCCGCATCGTCGTGCCCACGATGCCGGAAGTGTCGAAGTCGTCGAACAGACACATATCGGTATTCTTCGCTTGGAGTCCCTCGATGCGTTTGTGGAATGTATCGAGTAAGCGCTCAACACGAGTAACCTGGGCGCGCGAGTGGGGAAATGCGCGCAGAAAGAGCAGGCACTCGTGGAATCGGATCAGATGTTGAGGATCATTCAGTTCTGCGCTTGCGAGTCGCGCCAAAAGCTGGTCTGTGCGAGCGGCATGGCCGGGGTCAAAGCGGCCTTTTGCGGATTCAAGTTCGGCGAGAGAAGAACTGAGATCGGATGATCGCGGCATGAGCCGACTTAGTGTAACGCAGGCCGCTCTCCGTCAACGATCAGATACCGGAAGAGGCATCGCTCAGGAATCGACAGAGCCTAGAAGGCCCAACGCAATAAGGCCGCACCAACAGTGAATCCGGCGCCGACCGAAGCCATCAGCACAAGGCTTCCTTTTTTCAGTTTTCCTTCTTCAATGGCGGTATTCATCGCCAACGGAATCGTGCCGGCCGTTGTGTTGCCGTAACGGTCGATGTTCACGATCACGCTTTCCGGCCGAAGGCCAAGGCGGTCAGCG
>JASHQM010000185.1 GCA_030039165.1 Candidatus Sulfotelmatobacter sp.
ACTTACAATCGCTATCCTGTTGTGTTGACGCGAGGCAAAGGTGTTTTTCTTTACGACCTCGAAGACCGGCGCTATCTCGATTTCGTTTCCGGGCTGGGCGTAAATGCTCTCGGGTATGCGCATCCGCGGATTGTGAAGACGATTCGAGAGCAAGCGGCGAAGCTGATTCACGTCTCGAATTTGTATTACCACGAGTATCAGGGCGCGCTGGCGGAAAAGCTGTGCACCCTCGTTAGCAGCTCGAGCGGCAGTGCTTCGATAGGAACCTGTCGGGCATTTTTTTCCAACAGCGGCACTGAGGCAATCGAAGGTTCAATCAAGCTCGCCCGCCTGGCTGGACACCGCACGGGCGGCGAGGCCAAGTGCCGCCTTGTCGCACTGCAAGGGTCGTACCACGGCCGCACCTTCGGAGCGCTGTCGCTGACGGGACAAGAGAAACACCGCAGAGGCTTCGAGCCTCTGCTTGAATATGTGACCTTTGTCGCACAGAATGACATCGAAGCTCTGCGCGCAGCAGTAAACGACAACACTTGCGCCATCGTTCTCGAACCGATTTTTGGCGAAGGCGGAATCCATGAGTGCTCAACCGAGTTTCTGCAAGAATGCCGCGCGCTGGCCGATCGTTTCAAGGCAGCTTTGATCTTCGATGAAATCCAATGTGGATTGGGGCGCACGGGAACGATGTTCGCGTTTCAAACCTTCGGCGTTGCCCCAGATATCGTCGCCATTGCCAAACCGCTCGCGGCCGGCTTACCGCTCGGGGCGTTCATCGCGAAAGAGGAATTTGCCAATGCAATTTCGCCAGGACAGCACGGAACGACGTTTGGGGGCGGTCCGCTGGCTTGCCGCGTCGCGCTCGAGTTTCTGGCAATTGTCGAAGAAGAGCACCTGCTCGACAACGTAAACAAAGTCGGCGGGTACCTAAAGCAGGAGTTGCAGGCCATCGCCGAAAAAAGCGCCGTGGCCAAGCAAGCGCGGGGGCGCGGCTTTATTCAGGGGATCAACCTCGACATCCCGGCTCGTCCCATCGTAGACGAGGCTCTGGGAGAAAGCGTTCTGTTCAACAGCACGCAGGATACCGTGATCCGCTTCTTGCCTCCGTTTTTGCTGGAGGAGAAACATGTGGATAAGGGAATGCGGGTGCTGAAGAAGCTGCTGAAGAAAAAGAGAAAACAGGCCGCGTGACCGTCACGCCAAGGGGTAGGAGGCCAGGGGCCAGTAATGAATCACCAATCCCCGATCCTAACCTCTGCTCCTTAAAAAACGGGGAGCCGAAGCTCCCCAAGTGAAGCGAACAGAGGCGATGTTCACTTACATAGAAGCCGGTGACAGGGCAGGAAGTTGTCTGTCGCGAAAACAAATTGCTGATTGCTGATTCCCGATTTCCTATCAAACTTTACATGGGCGAAGGCGCAGTTCAATCAACAAGCAAAAATCAACCATCAAGAATCAGCCATCACAACAGTGCTCGGGCGCCGCAGTCCGGAGTGGAAGAGTGCTGGATGGAGCTCGACGGTGCGCGTATGCGCTATTTGCGCTCCGGTTCAGGCCCGCCGCTCATTCTGTTGCATGGCCTGCTGGGATATTCATTTTCCTGGCGCTTCACCATGCCGGCGCTGGCGCCTTACGCGACGATATATGCTCCCGACATGCTTGGGGCGGGGTTCTCGGATCGTCCAGCCCGAATCGACCATTCGATGCGTGGTACCGCGCGGCGGATGCTGAGGTTTGTGCAGAATCTCGGCATCACATCCTTCGATCTTCTGGGAACGTCGCACGGCGGCGCGGTCGCGATGATGATGGCGGGGGAATGCCTCCGGCCTCAGTTGGGTCTGCATGTCGGAAAGCTGATTCTGGTTGCGCCGGTAAACCCCTTCTCAGCGCATGGCAGGCGGCTTGCGCCGTTTATCGGCAGCGGCCTTGGTGCAGCGTGGTTCCGGCTGATGGTGCCGCAGATGCGGTTCTTTTACGCGTATTGGCATACGCGCATGTATGGCGAACGCAGCCGCATTCCACCAGACGCTCTGCCAGGCTACATGGCTCCGCTGTCGAAGCCGGGATTGTTTGAACATGCCCTTGGCATCGTCCGTACATGGACGAGGGATTTGCAGGATTTGCAACAAATATTGCCCAAGCTCTCGGAAATTCGAACCCTTCTGCTATGGGGCAGCAAAGATGGTGCGGTTTATGCTTCCTCGGCTGTGGAATTGGCAAACTATCTTCCGCATTCAGAGACGATTGTTTTCCCTGATATCGGGCACTTGCCGTATGAAGAGTGTCCGCAGGAATTCAATCGAGCAGTGATTGATTTCCTTCAGAAACCCGCATGACCCAGAGGTCAATTCCCTTCCTAAGGAAACCCGAAATCAACTGGTTCGGATCTCACATGCCTTTGCCGAACCCCTTTCCTTACGATCTTTGCGACCCTTCTTAGCGGATTTTGCGATTTAAAAAACGCCCTCGAAACAAGGCCTATCCTCTCTTCAGAAACAACACCGACAGCGGGGGCAAGATCAGCTTTAGCGAATACGGCCGGCCGTGAACCGGACCCTGTTCCGCATTCACCCCGCCCAAATTGCCCATGCCAGTGCCGCCATAATCGCGGGCATCGCTGTTCAGCAACTCGCGCCAATAGCCGCCATCGGGAGCGCCTACTAGGTAGCCCAGCCGGGGTATGGGGGTAAAATTGCACACCACCAGTACTGTATCGGCCGGATTCTCCGTTTTGCGCAACAGCGAAATCGTGCTGGTCAGACTATCGTTGCAATCTACCCACTCGAAGCCCGCGGGATTGGTATCGAGCGCGTGCAGAGCCGGCTCGCTGCGGTACAGGCGATTCAGTTGTCCTACCCAGTTTTGCAGGCCGCTGTGAATCGGATATTGCAGCACGTGCCACTCAAGGCTGGCATCGTGCGTCCACTCGCGCACCTGGCCGAACTCATCCCCCATGAACAGGAGCTTTTTGCCCGGCTGGGCGAACATGTATCCGTACAGCAGTCGCAGGTTGGCGAAACGCTGCCATTCGTCACCGGGCATCTTGCCGATGAGCGAGCCTTTGCCGTGCACCACTTCGTCGTGGGAGAGCGGTAACACGAAATTTTCATGCCAGGAATAAAGCATGCGAAAGGTCAACTTGTCATGATGATACTTGCGATGAATGGGATCCTGTTGGAAGTATTGCAGCGTGTCGTGCATCCATCCCATGTCCCACTTCATGCCGAAGCCGAGGCCGCCTAAATAGACCGGGCGGGAAACCATCGGCCAGGCGGTGGATTCTTCCGCAATGGTCTGAATGTCCGGATGCTCGTTGTAGGCTTCCTGATTGAAACGGCGTAAAAAATCGATGGCATCAAGATTCTCGCGCCCGCCGAACTTGTTGGGGATCCATTCCCCCTGCTTCCGCGAATAATCGAGGTAGAGCGTAGAGGCAACCGCGTCCACCCGCAGGCCATCGACGTGATACTTGTCGAACCAGAACATCGCGCTCGACATCAGAAAGCTGCGCACTTCGGTGCGCCCGTAGTTGAAGATATGCGTTTTCCAGTCGGGATGAAAACCCTGGCGCGAGTCGGCGTGTTCGTACAGGTGCGTGCCGTCAAAATAAGCGAGGCCGTGCCCATCAGAAGGAAAGTGGGATGGCACCCAGTCGAGAATGACCGCGATACCGTGCTGATGTAAGTAGTCGACTAAAAACATGAAATCCTGGGGATTGCCATAGCGCGCAGTGGGCGCAAAGTACCCGGTGGTTTGATATCCCCAGGAACCGTAGAAGGGATGCTCCATGACCGGCAGGAACTCGACGTGGGTAAAGCCAAGGCGGCCCACGTGTTCGGCCAGCCGAGGTGCCATTTCGCGATAAGTGAGCGGACGATTATGCTCCTCGGGAACGCGCATCCACGAGCCAATGTGAACTTCGTAGATGGAAATCGGCGCCCGCAGGGAATTCCGCCCCGCGCGATTCTGCATCCATTGCTGGTCGCTCCACTCGTAATTGAGGTCCCAGACTACCGAGGCGGTACGCGGTGGCTTCTCATGCCAGAAACCCATGGGATCGGCCTTGTCAACCCGATAGCCGTGGCGCTGCGACTCGATGTGAAACTTATATAGTGCACCCCTGGCTACGCCGGGAATAAAGCCTTCCCAAACTCCCGACGACCCGCGCGGGGAGAGAAGGTTTGTTCCGGGATTCCATTGGTTGAAGCTGCCGATCACCGAAACCTGGCGGGCATTGGGCGCCCATACGCTGAAAATAGCGCCTTCGACACCGTTTTGCGAGACCAGATGCGCACCCGTGGTCTCGTAAAGGCGGTAGTTTGTTCCCTCATTGAAAAGATAAAGGTCCTGATCGGAGAGCAAGGTGGGAGGGGCGGAACTGAGGGTGTCGGGCATCGTGCTCTTTTACTAGTTTACCGGAAGAGGCACCCGGGCAGGTCGGTGTTTCCTGTATGCGCGATCGTCCTACGTGTTGTAACCTCCCTGAAGCGCCGTGCTATGCTGAATTTTCCCGCTCATGCCCGCTTTGCGTCTGATCTTCCTTTGGCATCAGCATCAGCCTTTCTACAAAGATCTGGTGACGGGCGAATACCGTTTGCCGTGGGTGCGCCTCCATGCACTCAAAGATTACTACGGAATGGTGAAGCTGCTCGATGAATTTCCCAACGTTCACCAGAACTTCAATCTTGTTCCCTCTCTGATCACGCAGATTCAGGATTACGTTGCAGGTACCGCGCACGATCCTTTTTTTAGTGTGGCAGCCAAGCCAGCAGGCGACCTGACGCAACAGGAGCGGCTTTTTGCCCTGCAATATCTTTTTCAGGCGAATCCAGCAAACCTGATCGGGCGGTATCCGCGCTATCGCGAACTGTATGAGCGCTACCGCGAACACGGCTTTTCGCCGGAGAAGGCGGAAAGATACTTTCAGCCACGCGATTTCACCGACTTGCAAGTGCTTTCGCAGATCGCATGGTTCGACGAATTCTTTCTGGAAGAAAGAGACACTGCCGAGCTCATCAAAAGAGAGCGCAGTTATTCTCTTGATGATCAGAAGTTTGTGATCGCCCGGGAACGGGAGCTGTTGAGCACGGTCTTACCTGCGCATGAAGCCGCGGCAAGAAAAGGATCGATCGAAATCTCTGCGACCCCGTTCTACCACCCAATTCTTCCTCTCATCTGCGACACCAATGCCGGCGCAGTTTCCTCGCCGGGGCTGCCGTTGCCACAGAACCGCTTTCGTCATCCCGAGGATGCGCGCGAACAACTCTTCAGGGCACTCAATCTGCATGAGCATATTTTCGGAGTTCGCCCGCAGGGGGTTTGGCCATCGGAAGGCAGCGTCTCCGAAGAGGTTCTGGCAATTGCGCACAGCCTGGGAATCCAATGGATGGCCACCGACGAGGGGGTCCTCGGCCGCAGCACTGGAGTATTTTTCGCGCGCGACGGCAACGGGCGTTTGCCCGCCGAGCTGGCGCAGCGTCTTTACAGTATTCACCGCTACGAAAATGGGACTGCGTCGATGCACCTTGTTTTTCGCGATCACACGATTTCCGACTTGATCGGCTTCGTGTATTCGGGGATGGACCCCGCGGAGGCGGCCGGGCATCTGCTGCACAACATCAGGGAAGCGGCACAACCCGTGCTGGCGCAGGGCCGGGATGCCGTGGTGTCGATCATCCTCGACGGGGAAAATGCCTGGGAATACTATCCAAAGTCGGGCCGGGAATTCTTGCGGCGATTTTACGACGTTGTGCAGCGCGACCCTGGATTAGAGTCGCTCACCATTTCGGAGGCGATTGCCCGCGATCGCAACATCCAGCCTTTGCGTTCGCTTGTTCCCGGCTCGTGGATCAATGCCAACTTCAATGTCTGGATCGGCGCTCCTGAAGAC
>JASHQM010000186.1 GCA_030039165.1 Candidatus Sulfotelmatobacter sp.
GTCCTCTTCTCCATGGGCACGAATTCCCGCTTATCATACCCGGTATAGATTTGCCGCGGCCGCGTGATCTTCTGCTCCGGATCATTAATCAGTTCCTGCCACTGCGCCAGCCATCCCGCTGTCCGCGGAATCGCAAACAGCACTGTAAACATCTCCGGTGGAAAACCCATAGCCTGGTACATGATGCCGGAATAGAAATCCACATTCGGATAGAGCTTCCGTTTCACGAAGTATTCGTCTTCCAGTGCGATGCGCTCCAGCTCAAGAGCGATATCTAGCTTCGGATTGCGGCCCGTCACTTCAAACACCTGCTCCGCCGTCCACTTGATAATTTTCGCCCGCGGATCATAGTTCTTATACACGCGATGGCCGAATCCCATTAACCGGCCATGCCCTTCCTTCACACGCTTGATGTAAGCCGGAACATTATCTTTCGAGCCGATCTCCTCCAGCATCTTCAGCACCTCTTCGTTGGCTCCGCCGTGCAGCGGTCCCGCCAGCGCCGAGGCCGCCGAGGCCGTCGCCAGGTACGGATCGGTTTGCGCGCTCGCCACCGACCGCATGGCGTTCGTTCCGCAGTTCTGCTCGTGATCGGCATGCAAAATGAACAGAATGTCCAGCGCCCGCGCCAGCGTTGGATTAGCCACATACTTCGGCTCTACCCTCTTCCACAGCATGTTCATGAAATTTTCCGTATAGCTCAGATCGTTGTCCGGATACACATACGGAAGTCCCATGTTATGCCGGTACGCCATCGACGCAATCGAAGGCACTTTGCCGATCAGCCGCTTCACCTGCAACATGCGGTTTTCCGTGTCGTGCACCCGCCGCGCCTCCGGATAAATGCTCGACAACGCCGCCACCGTGCTCACAAACATTGCCATCGGATGCGCGTCGTAATGAAACCCCTCCATGAATTTCTTGATCGACTCGTGCAGCATGGTATGGTGCGTAATGTCGTACACCCAATTCTTCAACTCGTTCTGTGCAGGCAACTCTCCGAACATCAAAAGATATGCCACCTCCAAAAACGTGCAGCGCTCCGCCAGCACCTCAATGGGATAGCCCCGATACCGCAGAATGCCCTTATCCCCATCGATATAAGTAATGCTGCTCCGGCACGAAGCCGTATTCATGAATGCCGGGTCGTACGTCATCAACCCAAAATCTTCGGCATCGGTTTTGATCTGCCGCAGACTGACCGCCCGGATCGTGCCCTCTTCGATGGGAATCGTATATACCTGGCCGGTGCGATTGTCCGTGATCGTCAATGTGTTCTCTGGCATGGAAATAATTGCTCCTTGGCGCCAACAACAATAACCAGCAATAGCCTAGCTCAGCTTATCGCTGTCACACAACGGCCGAATGTGACGACGGTCACACCGTATAGCGGCCATACCAGCATTTCCGGCGCCCAAAAAAACCGGCGGCCGCAGCCGCCGGTTTGCTCGAATCACAACTGCACTGTCAATTCGACGAATCATCCCGCCTCTTCAACGTCGGGCGGTCATCATCCGTCTGCCCATTTCCATTGTTATCGCCGCCGCTGGTCGAGGTGCGCCGCAGGCTGGGCTTGTTGGCATCTTTCTGATCGACCACCTTATGCCGGTTCTCAATCGATGCCAGCCGCGCCTTCACCTCATCAAACTCAGATGTCGTCACGATATACTGCGCCTTCGACGGCAGGATCTTGCGAATTTCCTCCTGTGACTTTTCGATCCGGTCCGGAGTCTGCGGGTGCGTGTCGAACGCCTTTGATATCGTTCCCGGCTTCTTCTTCTCCATCGCCTGAATCTTTTCGAAGAACGAGACAAACGCCGACGGATCGTATCCCGCGCGGTACATATACTCCACGCCCAGATAGTCCGCTTCCGCTTCGAAGTTGCGTGAGAACTTCAGAATTCCAAACATGCCCGCCAGCCCGGAAGCCTCGTACGCGCCATATCCAATGCCCCCGCCGACAAATATCAGCGGCACAGTCATCATCTGCATCAGCGTCATGCGCGTCTGCTCGCGCGCGATGTGGCACGCGGCCACGTGCGCAATCTCGTGCGCCATCACCCCCGCCATTTCCGCTTCTTCATCCGCCGCCAGGATCAATCCCGAGTTCACATAAAAGAACCCGCCCGGCAGCGCCATGGCGTTCACCACGTCCGAATCAATCACCTTGATCGTGAACGGCACCTGCGCATCCGAGTTCCGCACCAGGTTCTGCCCCACCCGGTTCACATATTCCGTAACCACAGGATCGGTCACCAGCTTCACCTGCGACTCGATCTGCTGCGCATAGGCGCGGCCCATCGCCACCTGCCGCTCTACGCTGTACCAGTTCCCTACACCGCGGCCGCAGCCCACATTGCGGTTGCCCACCGCGTCTACGTCGTTGATGCCTCCGTCGTGCTTGATCTGGTCGTCATCTTTGGTCGGCAGCGCCGCCGGCGGTTGCGCCGGCGCATTCTGCACATCAGCCGCTTTCGGCTGGCCCGCATCCGGATCGGTCGAGGGCGGCTGCTTCGTCTGTGTGGGCTGCTGACTCTGCGGAGTCTGCGTCGGCCCCTGCGTCTGCGGTGGACTCTGCTGTGGAGCATTCGGATCCTGGCTCTGCGCCTCAATACTCGGGGCCGCGCTGAACGCCGCCATAGCCACTGCCATTGCCAGCCATCGTAACTTCATGGGAAACTCCTTGCGGCCAGATAATCCTTCCCTATTATACGCCCGATGGGAACACCCCCACCCCGAGTGTAGCCCTACCGGGTTGGACGCTTAGGCTATGAAAGGAGTTATCCCGCCCAAAGGGTTAAATTGCCACACTAACAGGCTATGAGCCGACGGCGAAGCAAGAAGCAACAAAACCAGCACGATACTGCAAGATTACAAGCAGGCACTGGAGTAGCATAACGGGCACGTATCTGATTATGTTTTCAACCACATCGACCGAGCAAAGCGCGAAAGGAGACCAACAATGAAATCCACCCTCACAAAACCCAGCATTGTCTTCTGCCACGGGCTTTGGGCAGACGGTTCCTGCTTTAGCAAGTCAATCGTTGCCCTGCAGGCCGAAGGGTACGAGTGCATTGCGGCACAGTACGGCCTTAACTCAACCGCGGAGGACGTCGCCTTAACGAAAGCCACGATCGGCCGGGTCAGCAGCCCGGTTCTCCTTGTCGGCCACTCCTACGGCGGAAGTGTCATCACCGGCGCCGGAACCGACGATCGCGTTGCTGGCCTCGTCTACATCTGCGCGCTTGCTCCGGACGCGGACGAGTCTTCGCAGACGCAGCAATCCAAATTCCCCACGACACCGGTCTTCTCCCACATCGACGTCAAGGACGGACGCATCTGGTTGCTTCCCGACGGCATCGATGATTTTGCCGGCGATTTGCCCGACCAGGAGAAAAAACTCGTTTTGGCGACGCAGGGTGTTCCAAAACCCGACCTGTTCGAAGCAAAAGTCGGAGGAACTGCCTGGAAATCGAAGCCCAGCTGGTACATCGTCGGCAAAAAAGACCGCACAGTTCATCCCGATCTGGAGCGCTTTTTCGCCAACCGCATGGGCGCAACCACCTACGAGCTCGACAGCAGCCACGTGCCGATGCTCTCCCAACCGGAACGCGTCACCGACATAATCCGCACCGCAGCAAAATCGGTTCAGCAAAAAATGGCGGCAGCGTAAGCACATTGGGCACTTCGTGAATCTCTCTGCGTCATCCCGAAGCCCCGCGCACTCACCAGCGGGGCGAGGGATCTCGCGTGCGGCGAAAATCTCCCGCGTGCGTGCCCCATCCTTACCGCGCCTTTGCGGCAAGGGTCGGACTGTGCAACATGCCAACCATTTGCACCCGCTCACTGCGAGTCGTACCATTACGCCTTCCGCATTATCACGAAGGAGATCTCATGCTCGATCGTCGCCATTTCTTATCCACTTCTGCCGCCGGATTCGCCGCTGCTCTGTCGCTGCAGCGCGGTCTTCTCTCCCGCACCAACCTGTTTGCCCAGCTCGAGAACTTTCCTCCGCTCCCTGATCGCTCGCTCTACGATAAGAACGAAGAGGCGTATTGGGCCGAAATGCGCAAGCAGTTTCTCATCCCCGAAGATGAGGTTTACCTCAACAACGGCACCGTCGGTTCGAGCCCTGCCCCCGTGCTGCGCGCGGTGTTTGAGGGATACGAAACCACCGAGAAGATGGACCAGCAGGATCCGGAAGATTATCCGATTTGGGGATATGCGGCGTGGAACGAGTTTCGCGACCCGCTCGCCGAGTTTGTTGGCTGCACGCGCGATGAGCTCGCGCTCGTGCGCAACGCAACCGAGGCAAACAGCTACATCGCCAACGGTCTCGACATGAAGCCCGGCGATGAAGTGCTGATGACCGACCAGGAGCATCCCGGAGGCGAGCATCCGTGGAACCTCAAGGCCAAGCGCTATGGAATTGTGGTCAAGAAGGTCACGCTGCCGCGTCCTGTGAAAGATACCGCGCAGGTGCTGAATCTGTTCGACGACGCCATCGGACCGCGCACGCGGGTGCTCTTCTTCAGCCACATCACCACGTTTTCGGGCGTGGTTCTGCCAGCCAAGGATTTGTGCGCGCTCGCCCGAACGAAAGGGATTTTATCGGCGGTCGATGGAGCGCATGTTACGGGCATGATGCGGCTGAATCTACACGATCTGGGCTGCGATATGTATTCCTCGAGCCCCCACAAGTGGCTGCAGGCGCCCAAAGGCTCGGGATTTATATATGTGCGCGATGAAGTGATCGACCGCGTCTGGAACACGATCGTCACCGAAGGCTGGGACGATCCGAAGATTCGCGCCGAGCGCTTTCAGCGCATCGGCAGCTCGAATGTGCCCGCGCTATGGGGATTGCGGGCATCGCTCAAGCTGGCGAACGATATTGGGATGGATCGCATTGAGAAGCGGCACCGCGCACTGGCGGACTACATTCTGGCCAAGATGATGAAGCGCGGTGCGGAATCGTGGACGTCGCCCGATGCGGCGTTGCGCTGCGCGATTGTCACCGTGAATGTGCCGGGCGTGCCAAGGATGGACTTGGAAAACCGGCTGTGGAAGAGTCACAAGATACGCATCCGCGGCGGCGAACCCAACAAGCTGAGATTGTCGACGCCCTATTACTTGCGGCGCGAAGATATCGACAGGTTCCTGGCGGGGTTTGACGAGTATAGACGTACAAACGGGGTTTAGAGGCGGTGCAGCCCGGAAATCCCAGTGGAAGGCAAATCCGGATCGCTTTATTCCAGATGCGGGGGGAAAGCAAATTCCCCCAGGCTCGCTAGTCGTAATACTCCAATCCCAAGTGCGTGATTAACTCCTCTCCCCTCAAATGCCGCAGCGTATTCTTCAGCTTCATCAATTGAATGAACAGATCGTGCTCGGGATAGAGCCCCGGAGCAGTCATCGGCGATTTGAAGTAGAAGCTCAGCCACTCCTGAATTCCGATGCCTTTCAGTTCTGAGCAGCGGTGCGCGAGGTCCATCAACAACACAAGATCGAGCACAATCGGCGCGGCGAGAATCGAATCGCGGCAAAGAAAGTCGACTTTGATCTGCATCGGGTAGCCGAGCCAGCCGAAGATGTCGATGTTGTCCCAACCTTCTTTGTTATCACCGCGCGGCGGGTAATAGTTGATGCGGACCTTGTGGAACATCTTGCCGTAGAGATCGGGATAGAGGCTGGGCTGAAGTATATGCTCCAAGACGCCGAGTTTGGATTCCTCTTTGGTCTTGAAGGATCCGGGATCGTCGAGGACTTCGCCGTCGCGATTGCCAAGGATGTTGGTGGAGTACCACCCATTGAGGCCGAGCAGGCGTGCTTTGAACGCCGGCGCGAGCACAGTTTTCATCAGAGTTTGGCCCGTCTTGAAGTCCTTGCCGCATATGGGAGCATCGTTCTCGCGGGAGAGTTCGAGCATGGCAGGGATGTCGACGGTCAGATTGGGAGCTCCGTTGGCAAAAGGCACGCCTTCTTTCAGTGACGCATAGGCGTAAATCATCGAGGGAGCGATCATTTCGTCGTTTTCGCGCAGGGCTTTCTCGAATGTCTTGACCGACTGGTGCGCCTCGGTGGGTTCGATATAGGACTCAGTTGAGCCGCACCACATGGTGATAAGGCGGCTGGCGCCGCTGGATTTCTTGAACTGGCGGATATCGTCGCGCAGTTGGTCGGCCAAGTCCATCTTTGTCCTGCCTTTTTTCACGTTAGGCCCGTCGATCTTCTTGACATAGTTGTGATCGAAGACTGCCGGACGCGGCGTGATCTTCGACAAGAATGGTTTAAGCTGATCCAGCGTGCGCTGATCGAGGACTCCGGCATTCGAAGCGGCCTCGTACATGTTGTCTTCGAAAATGTCCCAACCGGTGAAGACCAGGTCGTTGAGGCCGGCGAGCGGCACGAACTCTTTGATCTTCGGTGAGCGGCCGTCGGTGCGTTTTCCCAGCCGCACTGTGCCCATCTGCGTGAGGGAGCCGATTGGCTTGGCGAGTCCCTTACGAATCGCTTCGACGCCGGCGACGAATGTTGTTGCCACTGCGCCCATGCCGGGGATCATCACGCCCAGCTTCCCTTGGGCGGGATCGGTGGAAGCGATGGTGGCAGATTCCGTCACCATTTTGCGCTTTGACGCGTCACCATCTCCTGCGAGTTTTAGTTCACGACTGGCACGCAAAGCATGGGTCAGCGCAGTCTCGCGATGCTCATGCTCGCGCGCGGCTTTCGCGGTTGAGAACTGTTTGCGATGGCGATGGCCGCTGGCATCGCTCCAATCAGCCATATAGGCCCCAGGATGCTTCTGGTACATGAAATGTTCTCCGTGGTGGCAGTTATTGCCACCGTATCAATGTCACCAGTATACACGTCACAGGGATGGCCCGGCTGGCACTGAAACGCAGCTTCGTCTCCATTCGCTGCGATCGCACGTCGGAATGACAAATGCTTGATTGCAGTCTGGATGTGATGGATCTGTTTCTCGCTCACCACACTCTGCAGGCCTGCTCAGGGGCCATGGGCGCTCCGGCCTTGCAACCCCAGGCCTTGCGGAACTCCGGCATGTTGCGCACAACGCCATTTACGCGATACTTGCCCGGCGAATGCTCGTTGGTAAGCGCCAGCAGTCGCGCAGTCTGGTCGGTTTGGTTCTGGCACCAGATCTGTCCCCACCCCAGGAACAGGCGCTGCTCTTCGGTGAAGCCGTCGATCTTCTCGCCAGTCGTTGCTTTTGGCCCGCGCTTCGATTGCAGCGCCATATCTGCAATGCGTAGCCCGCCATTATCGGCCGTGTTTTCGCCGAGGGTCAGTTTGCCCTTAAGATGAAGATCATCGACCGCGATGAAGCCGTCATATTCGTTCACCAGGCACTGCTCTCTTTCATCGAATGCCTTCTCATCCTGGGGCGTCCACCAATCGTTCAGATTGCCATCTTTGTCGAATTTGCTGCCTTCGTCGTCGAAGCCGTGCGTGAGTTCGTGGCCAATCACCGCGCCGATGCCGCCGAAATTCAACCCATCATCAGCCTTGAAATCATAGAAAGGAGGCTGCAAGATTCCGGCGGGAAAATTAATGTCGTTCTCGGTGGGATCGTAGTAGGCGTTTACTGTGGGCGGGGTCATTCCCCACTCCTGGGTGTCGCGCGGTTTGCTAATTTTGTTCATCCTGCGCTGGATTTCAAATTCATTCGAGCGCATCGAGTTGCCATAAGCATCGCCGACTACAATTTCGAGCGTACTATAGTCGCGCCATTTATTGGGATAGCCAATCTTGTTCTGAATGGCATCCAGCTTGATCAGCGCCTGTTTCTTGGTGGTTTCTGTCATCCAGGGTAGTGTGGTGATGTCCTGCCGCAAAGCGGCCTCGAGCGCATGAACCATTTCCAGCGTGCGCTCCTTGGCCTCAGGCGGAAAAACTTTTTCGACGTAGGCTTGCCCGAGTGCTTCTCCCAGGTCTCCGTTCACATCCGCCACGCAGCGCTTCCAGCGCGCTTGCAGTTCTTTCGCTCCGCGCAATGTTTTGCCGTAAAACTCGAAGTTCTCATTGACGAAGGCATCGGGAAGAACATTCGCCCCTGCGGCCTGATGAACTACACGCCAGCGAAAATACGTTTTCAAATCGTCAAGGCTTGCTGCCTTCAGCTCGCCCTCGAGCGCCGTAAAAAAATCGGGAACGACTACATTTAACGATGTAAACGAAGGCGCTCCGATATCGGCGAGAAATTTCGGCCAGGCAAACGAGGGAGTAAGGGCTTGCCACTCCGCTTCCGTCATCTTGTGATAAATTTTCGCGGGCTCGCGGCGTTCGACGCGATCCATCGAGCCTTTCGCAAGCTCGGTTTCGATTTCCATCACCGTGTTGGCTTCCGTCGCGGCTTTTTCCGAAGAGTCGCCGAGCAACTTGAACATGTTTGTCACGTGGGCAACATATTGCTTGCGCAGTTCTTTCGATTTGTCGTCGGTTTTCAGATAATAGTCGCGGTCGGGCAGAGAAAGCCCGCCCTGATCGGCCTGAGCGATGACCATCTTGGCGTCTTTGAAGTCGGAGCCTTCGCCGAAGCGAAACAATCCCCCAACCTGCTCGCGATGTAGATGCGCGACAAGAGCTGGCAAGTCATCTTTGCTCCTAGCCGCGGCGATGCGCTGGAAATCCGCATCGAGCACCGACGTGCCCTTCTGATTGATCGCCGCTTCGTCCATGCACGAAGCGTAATAGTCGCCGATTTTCTGTTCGTTCACGCTGCGCTTCGCAGCCTTCGAGGCATTCTCCAAAATGTCGTGCAGGATCATGCGGTTTCGTTCGTAAAGTTCGTTGAAGCGTCCCCAACTCGACTGATCGGGAGGAATGGGATTGTTCTTCAGCCAGTTGCCGCACGAAAACTGGTAGAAGTCGACGCAGGGATCGACGGTGCGATCGAGCGCGGTTGGATCGAACGATGGAAT
>JASHQM010000187.1 GCA_030039165.1 Candidatus Sulfotelmatobacter sp.
CCGTCTTTCGGCGGGGCTTAGGCGTGATTCAGGACGAGGCTTCCCAACTCGTCGCCGCTATGGTCGGACGGGGATGCCGCATCCTTGATTGCTGCGCTGCGCCCGGCGGAAAGACGGCGCTGATTGCCGAAAGCAATCCGTACTCTCAAATTGTTGCCGTCGAATTGCACCCACACCGCGCACGGCTGTTGCGAAGGTTGCTCAGTCAGCACAATTCGCATCGTGAGGGCAATTTATTCATTGTCTCTGCCGACGCGTGCAATCTCCCGTTCTCGGCCCAGTTCGAGCGCGTTCTTGCTGACGTACCCTGCTCCGGTACGGGCACTCTCGCGCGCAACCCGGAAATCAAATGGAAGCTCTCGCCCAAAGATCTTCCCGACCTGCAAGCGCGCCAAATCGCCATCTTGGATTCGGCCCTGGCTCGTTTGAGCGCGGGCGGCCGTTTAGTTTATTCGACGTGCTCGCTGGAAAGAGACGAAAGTGAAGACGTTGTCGAACGCATCCTCAAAGAAGATTCGGCGTTCCGTCTCGTCGACTGCCGCGTGGAAATCGACCGGCTCAAGCAGCAAGGGGTGCTGATCTGGAGTGATCCTTCTGCGCTGGTTCGCGGACCTTACCTGCGTACTTTGCCAGGAGTGCTTCCGTGTGACGGTTTCTTCGCAGCTATTCTGGAAAAGCGCTGAAAGGAAACTGATTCTGTCACCGCACGTCGAAACTGATCGTCGCCCCGGCGGTGATTTTTTGTCCCGCAGGCGGTGTTTGCGCGGCGATTATGCTCGCCGGGGAAGGCTGCTGCGGCGCAATGCTTGTGGCGGGCGCGGCGCTTGCAGGTGTCGAGTTGCCCGGTGCGGTGGCAGCCGCTGTTTGCGACGCCATGCTCACAATACCCAGCTTGAATCCCGCATCCTGCAATGTGCGGCTGACCGTCCCTAATGTCTGGCCGACGAAGTTGGGCATCAGATACGCCGCCGGATCCGCGGCAACGCTTACGAGAAGACTTGTACGGGGCGCCGCTACTTCGCTGGCGTTTGGCGGCGGGTTCTGCCCCAGCACCTGGTCGGCTGGTGTTCCGGGCAATTGCATCTCGGCAATGGAAGCCACATCCAAGCCGCGGCGCCGTATATTCCACTCGGCCGCACGCTCACTTTCCCTGCTGACGTCGGGAATCGCCACGCGCTGCGGCCCCATGCTCTGCGCCGCTCGCACCTGCCATCCGCGCCTCACTTTGATTGCGGCGGGTGGCACCTGCACCATGATCCTGCCTTCGGGGATGTTCGGGCTGTAATATTGCCGCTCGATTTCCAGTTGCAACCCAACGCCGGCGAGATCGCGTTCGGCTTCTGCCGGCGTCATTCCAATGATCGCCGGCACTTGGACTTCCTGCCCGTGAATGGCAAAGCGCATTGCGGTTACAGCGGAAATCAGCGCCACCACGACCAGCAGTAGCGCGAGCATCGCAAATCGGAAAAAGAATTTCATTTTTTAAAACACAAGCGTCGGTTACCCATCTGTTCGGTTTTCGATTACGCGATCACCAGATTACAAAATCGCGTTCAGTGCGTTTCGTCTGCTCCCGCAGCCGTATCCGCGGTATCCAGTTTCTGCCCAATGCCAGTACTTGGAACCACCGGTGCCGGTTCAAACTGCCCTGGATCCTTTCCCGCCATCGCCGCTTTCATAAAATTCATCCAGATCGGCAGCGCAGCTCGCGCCCCGGTTTCTTTCGCACCCAGAGATTTCTTTTCGTCAAAGCCGATCCACACGCCGCAGGTGATGGACGGCGAGAAGCCCACAAACCAGGCATCAGTGAAATCGTTGGTCGTGCCGGTTTTCCCGGCGACAGGGAAACTCATTTTCGCTGCCGCAATGCCGGTTCCGTGCAGCACAACCTCGCGCAGCATCTCAGTCATGATGCGCGCCGTGCGCGCGCTTACCACGTCCTTCGCCTCTGGATAGTCTTCCTCCAGAACGCGCCCCTCATAATCGGTCACTTTGGTGATGTAGCGCGGGATCACGCGTACGCCGTCGTCAGGAAACACGCTATAAGCAGAGGTCTGCTCCATCAGAGTAATCTCTGCCGCACCCAGCGCCACCGGGAGGTAAGGCGGCAACTTTGCGGTAATGCCAAAGCGCTCGGCATAATCGATCACGGTGTGAATCCCGATTTTGTTAGCCAGCTTGAGAGCGGGGATGTTCCGCGATTGCGCCAGCGCCCGCCGCAGCGTAATCACGCCTTCGAATTTTTCGTCATAATTGTGCGGCGAATACGGCCCCGAAACGGTTTCAAACGTGATCGGCTCATCCAGAATCGTATCGTCCGGGCTGGCCCCATTATCGATCGCCGTGGTGTACACGTAGGGTTTGAACGACGAGCCCACCTGCCGTAATGCTTGCGTGGCACGGTCGAATTTCGATTGATTGAAGTCCCGCCCGCCCACCAGCGCCTTAACTTCCCCCGTGGCGTTATCGATCGCAACCAGCGCTCCCTCAGCCCCTGAATCCTGCTCCAGGCTTACCCGAGCCGCGCCGTTTGGATTTAACGACAGAATCTTTACATAGCAGATGTCGCCGGTGCGCAACAAATCAGGTATCTTGCGCTGCGTCCATGCCACATCGGCCTGACTGAGAGCTGCCCCGTAACGGCCAAACTTGATCGTCGCAATTCCTATGCCTGATGACGTAACCAGGGCGTGAACGTATCCATTTACGTCCGGCTCGTCAGCCCAATCGGGATCTTCATACTTATCGAGCGCGAATCCTTCCCCGATGACATTCTCCAAATTTCCTTTCCATCCATGGCGCCGTTCATAAGCGGCCAGCCCGTCCAGTACAGCGTGGTTTGCGGCGCTCTGCAAATCGACATCGAGCGACGTGTAGACTTTCAAGCCGCCTTCGTGCACCTGATCCGCTCCATACTTGTTTTCGAGGTAGCGGCGAATTTCTTCGACGAAATAAGGCGCGAGGGAGTTGGGATCGTGTTGCAGATGCAGCGCGAGCGGCGCCGAACGTGCGGCATCCGCCTCCGCGGCCGTGATCTTGCCGTCTTCCAGCATGGCATTGATTACCAGGTTGCGCCGCTTAATAGCGCGATCGGGATGATTGATCGGCGAATACACGCCCGGCCCCTTGGGCAAACCTGCCAGCAACGCGGCTTCCGGCAGAGTCAGTTTGCGCGCCGGCTTGCTGAAATAAAATTCGGAAGCAGCCTCGAATCCATACACGCCGTGCCCGAGAAAAATCTGGTTGGCATACAACGTAAAGATTTGCGGCTTGGTGAAGCGGCGCTCGATCTGAATTGCCAGCATGGTTTCCTGCACCTTGCGATGAAACGAGCGATCAGGCGAAAGGAACAGATTCCGCGCAAGCTGCATAGTCAACGTGGAGGCACCCTGCACCTTGCCTCCGGAGCGAATGTCGCGATACGCCGCGCCCACGATTCGCCAGAAGTTGATTCCCGAATGACGGTAAAAATCCTTGTCTTCAATCGAAACCAGAGCGTCACGCAGTACCGGAGCAAAATCGTCATAGCTGGCCACGACCCGGCGCTGTAACGCAAACGATCCAATCACGTTCCCCCGGTCGTCATAGAGCTCGGTGATTGAGCTGGGGCGGTAAGACTCGAGCGCTTCCACCTGGGGCAAGTCGGTTGTGTAGACAAGTAAAAGGCCGGAGAACGCTCCCACCAGGGCTGAGAGCAGCACGAGCAGGGCGAAGAGCACACGGCCCACGAGCTTCCGGCCGGCGATTTCTACCGGCGGAAGATCTTCATAAAGCGGCTTGATCACGGGATACATTCAGAATAACAGGATGGTTGAAGCCCCCGCCGAATCACCATGGAAACGCCCGATTCCATCGGCTATGTTCCGATTGCCCACCCGGCGCGAAGCAATCAAAGACTTCTTAGAATGGGCTCTGACCGACGGGCAAAGCTACTTCGAGTTCGAGGGTTTGGCCAGACTTGCGAAGCCGGTTGCCCAGCAGGAGCTGAAGGTCGTTAAGCAGATTCCGTAGCTGGCACGTCATTCGCGTGAAAACGTTCCCAAAAAAAATCGCGCGCCGCTTGGGCGCGCGTTCGTCTTGCATCCTTTGAAACGGTCCCGCCACCAAACTCCTGCGATCAGCTCGATCGGCTCTTCAGCACTTCAATTGCTTTATGCAACTGATCGTCCGGCGCATTTTTCGGCTTGGCTTCCGGCTCCGCCTCGGGCGGCGGTTGCGAATCGTCATCATCCGGCATGATGTTATCCGTGTCGTCGGCCACCAGAACGTTGGGGGTTACCGCTACGTCCTGGATCGCCTTTCCGCTCGGCGAATAATATTTCGCCACCGAAAGAATCAGTGCGCCACCATCGGGCAGGTCAATAGTTTTCTGCACGGAGCCTTCCCCGAAGGTTTTGTCGCCGACTACGTCGGCGCGAGCGTTCTCGAGCAGCGCGGCGGCTACAATCTCTGCCGCGCCCGCCGTGCCCTTGTTCACCAGCACCGCGACCGGCAGCGATGTAATCGCCTTCGCAGGATCCGCGTTAAACGCCTGCCGCGGAACTTTCTGCCCTTGCAGATAAGTGATGGTGCCATGATTCAAGAACAGATTCGCTACCGCAACGCCTTCGGTCTCGTCGCCTTCCGAGGCGTTGCGCAAATCGAGCACCAGCTTCTTTGCCCCCGATTTTTCCAGCGACTTGATCTTTGCCGCGACCTCTTGCGCCTTGCCTTTGGTGAGGGCATCGACCTTGACATAGCCCACGCCATCTTCCATCAGTTTGTCGGAAACCGCCGGAATTGCGACCACATCGCGGGTGATCGTCATCTTCTCCGGCTCCGCCCGGCGCGCTCGCACCACAGAGACGTTCACCGTTGTTCCCGGTGCACCCTGGAGCGCGTCGCGAATCTCAGCCAGCGACATGTCGCGTGTGCTCTGCCCCTCAATGGATTCGAAGATGTCCGTGTCCTCAATTCCGGCTTTATCGGCGGGCGAGCCAGGAATCACCGAGACAATGTCGGCATACCCAAAGCGCTTCGAAATCGTCGCCCCAATGTCTCCTTTGCCCTCAGCCTTGTGCGCCTTCAAAGTCTTGTACGCGGCCGGCGTCAGGTAGCTCGAGTCGGCATCCAGCGACTCGACCAGCCCATGCAGCGCGCCGTCGGTCACTGCCGCAATGTTCGGGTCGACAACATATTCGCTTTGTACCCGCGACAATACTTCGCTGTACACCTGCATCTGCCGGTACGCGCCGTCATTGGACGAGGCATGCACCCCGCCGAACGACCCAACCACCACAAACAGCAATACCGCAAACGACGAAACCAGAACCGCAGCCTTCGTTTTCATGGACATCCGAATCTTCATTTTCCGGGAAAGAACCTCTTCCCTAAGGGACTTTCAGCCATTATATCGTGTAGATGCACTTTTTCGTGCCCCGGGTGCTCAACCGCGTAATGCCATCGGTAACACCAAAAAAACCGCGAAAGGACAACGCCCAGCAAAAAGTCTTGACTCTAGGCCCGCCTTGCAGTGCAATCGTCGCTGTAACCGAGCGCCACTCTTGCCTCATCTCCTCGGTTCCAGGCGGTTCCCAGGTTTCTGGAAAGCCCGCGCGTAGTTTCGTCGCTGTTTCTATTGAGGAGGTCCGCCGTGGCCCGTCGAGGTTTTTCTTCCGTTCAAATGCACAGGCCCGCCGTTCTGCCCATGACCCTTGTCCCCTTGGTTCTGATCGTGCCGTTAGCCTCGGTACAACAGTTGGCCTTGGGGCAGTCGTCAACGAATGCCCCAAGGCCATCGCGGTACACGCAGCAGAGCCCCCCTCACTGGCTTGGCAGCGGGTCGGGAAACCCCAAGCCCTGTCTTCCGAGAATCTGCCGCATGGATTGGGAGAACAAGGGACCGCGCGTAAGGCGGATTCGGGAGGGGTCAGTTTCGAGGCGCCCGTGACATATGGTTCCGGCGGATCAATTGCGCAAGGCGTGGCGATCGCGGACGTCAACGGCGACGGGTGGCCGGACATAGTGGTGTCTAGCTGGGACCAAGCCGATGGCGATTCCCCGGGCGTTGTTGGCGTCCTCCTCGGCAACGGCGATGGGACTTTTCGGCCGGTAGTCGTTTACAAAACCGGAGGAGCGCCCAACTACTTCGTTACCGTGGCGGACGTAAACGGTGACGGCAAACCCGATATCATCGCAAGCTCTTGCGCCCCGATAGGTCAAGACTGTGGATCTGAAGACGGTGTCGTCTCCGTCCTGCTGGGGAATGGCAACGGGACCTTTCAGCCGGCGCTCACGTATGACTCTGGAGCGGTGAAGGGGAGCGCTGTTTCAGTGGCGGATGTAAACGGCGACGGCAAGCCCGACCTGATCGTCACGAACTGGTACGGCGAGGCCAATGGCGACGGTACGGTGGCGATTCTGCTCGGAAACGGTGATGGAACCTTTCAGAGCGCCGTGATATACGACTCCGGCGGGCCGGAGGCGAATGGCCAGGCGGTGGCCGATGTGAACGGCGACGGCATCCCCGACGTAGTAGCCGTCAACTACTTTTCCTCCGGATCGGGGGAGGGCTCTATAGGCGTGCTAATCGGCAACGGCGATGGTACTTTTCAACCTGCCGTCGCTTATTCAACAGGTGGGGGCCAGGCGAGCGGGATCGCTCTTGGTGATGTCAACAACGATGGGTACCCGGACGCTATAGCTGGAAATCTGGGGGACTCTACGATTGGCGTCTTGTTAAACGCGGGTAACGGACAATTCGGCCCCGTCGCAACTTACAACAATCTGGGCGGCGTTAACGGACTTGCTCTTGGGGATCTGAACGGCGACGGGAACCTGGACATCGTCGCCCCTACCAACTCATCAGTCGTCGCGGTTCTGCTGGGCAACGGAGACGGAACCTTTCAGTCCGCGCAGGGATTTTCGATTGGCGGTTCCGATTGCAACACGGTTGCCGTCGGCGACCTGAACGGAGACGGAAAGCCGGACATCGTCAGCACCATCGGATTCTCCAACCAAGTCAGTGTGCTCCTGAACAATACCCCCTATTCCGGGACGGTGCCGACCACCACGGCGCTGACTTCGACGCCCGCGCCTTCGATCCACGGCCAAATGGTAACCCTTACCGCGACAGTGACCTCCAATTCAGGCACGCCGGCTGGTACCGTCATCTTCTATGATGGTTCGACCAACATAGGCGACGCCGCACTATCCAACGGCAGCGCGTCGATCTCCACCTCGTCGCTCCCTTTAGGATCGGACTCGATCACGGCCGCCTATCAAGGGTCAAACACTTTCGCACCGAGCACGTCGTCTCCTCTCATTCAGTTGGTCGTGTTCAGGTACCGCGTTCTTGCTGATGGCCGGTAACCTGTGACGGTGGGCACCACTTACAGCGGCGAAGGGATTTGCTTGGCCCGGGGTTGGGGTAATCAAATCGGTAAACATGAAAATAAAAGACTTACGCGATCTCGCCAACATGCAAATACATATTTTCGATCCCTGGGCTGGATCAACAATCCCGCTCTGGCGTGAAAAGAAGCCAAGCTCGCATTGCTGCCTGCAAATTCTTCCCTCCTTGCTCGCGTCTTCCCGCTGTGAAAAACTATCCTTCAATCTTGATGAGAACTGAGACCTGAGACCTGAGACCTGAGCTGAGAACTGCATGGCTCCTCGCACACTCTTCGAGAAGATTTGGGATTCGCACCTGGTTGCGTCGCTTGCAGGGCGTTCGCCTATCCTTTATATCGATCTGCATCTGGTGCACGAGGTCACTTCGCCGCAGGCGTTTGAAGGGCTGCGGGCGGCAGGCAGAAAAGTGCGTCAGCGGGGGCGAACGGTTGCGACCGTAGATCACAATGTGCCGACCGAGCCGCGCGGGACTCCAATTACTGACCTCATTGCGGCGAGGCAGATTGCAGCCTTGCAGGCCAACTGCAAAGAGTTTGGCGTGCGGCTGTTCGATATGGATTCGCCGGAGCAGGGAATTGTGCACGTGATCGGTCCGGAGCTGGGATTGACGCAGCCAGGAATGACGATCGTGTGCGGCGACAGCCACACCTCGACGCATGGGGCTTTTGGCGCGCTGGCGTTCGGCATTGGCACCTCAGAAGTGGAGCACGTGCTGGCCACGCAGTGCCTGGCGCAACAGAAGCCGAAGACGATGAAGATCGACGTGCGCGGCCGCCTGCCCGAAGGAGTGACGGCGAAGGATTTGGCGCTGGGAATGATCGGCCAGATCGGCACCGACGGCGCGACTGCGCATGTGATCGAGTATGCGGGCGATGCGGTCCGCGGGCTTTCGATGGAAGGCCGCATGACGTTGTGCAACATGAGTATTGAAGCGGGCGCGCGCGCGGGGATGGTCGCTCCGGACGAGACGACGTTTGCGTATGTGCCCGGACGGCGCTTTGCGCCTGCGGATTGGGAGAAAGCGGTCGCGCAATGGAGCACGCTGCCTTCGGATGCTGGCGCCGTGTACGACAAGACCGTAGAGATTGATGCGGCGCAGTTGTCGCCGTTTGTGACGTGGGGGACGAATCCGGGAATGGTGGCGCCGGTAACGGGGCGCGTGCCCGATTTGTCGGGTTTGCGGGAGTCGGAGCGTCGCGCGGCTGAGTTGGCGTTGCAGTATATGGACCTTGAGCCGGGAAGGCGCATTCAGGAAATCGGGATTGATCGGGTGTTTATCGGGTCGTGCACGAACTCGCGGATTGAGGATTTACGGGCTGCGGCGAAAGTGGCGCGAGGGCATCGTGTCGCTGGAAGCGTGCGGGCGATGGTGGTGCCGGGATCGCAGACGGTGAAGCGAGAGGCGGAAGCGGAAGGATTGCACCGCGTTTTCCTAGATGCGGGATTTGAATGGAGGGAGTCGGGATGCTCAATGTGCCTGGGGATGAATCCGGACATTTTGCAGCCGGGGGAGAGATGCGCGTCAACCAGCAACCGGAATTTTGAGGGACGGCAAGGACGCGGTGGGCGGACGCATCTGGTGAGTCCGATGATGGCGGCGGCGGCGGCGATTGCGGGGCATTTCACGGATGTGAGGGAATGGAAGTTTCGGTGAGGCTGGGCGCGAGAATAGCTGGTACTCCACGCGAGATCCCTCCGCCCGCCGGTGAAAACGCGGGCGT
>JASHQM010000188.1 GCA_030039165.1 Candidatus Sulfotelmatobacter sp.
ACCGTGTTGTGGTCGTCGGAATAAAACCATCCCCGATCGCCAACCTGTCCGCCAGATTCTGCATAAAACGGCGTGTGGTCGAGAATGACCTCGCCGTCTTCGCCGGCCTTGAGTTCCTGCACTCCCTGGCCGTTCTTGATGATCGCCACCACTTCGCATCCATCTGAGCGAGTCTGCCAGTAACCCTCAAAAACCGATTTCGGAAGCTGCTGATACGCAGGATTCGCCGTCTGCTTCGCCGCACCTTTCCAGGAGGCGCGGGCGCGAGCGCGCTGCTCTTCCATCGCGCGATCAAAGCCGGCCTGGTCGAAAGATAGGCCAGCATCGCGTACAGCGTCCTGAATGAAATCGAGCGGCATCCCGAATGTGTCGTAGAGCTTGAACGCATCCTCGCCCGTAAGCCGGTTTTCTGCAAGCAAGCTTTCCAGCTTCCCTAATCCGACATCGAGCGTGTGCGCGAACCTCTGTTCCTCCGCGAGTACTGCCTTCGAAACCCGCTCCGCCGTCTCATCCAATTCCGGATACGCATCATTCATCAAGTCGCGCACCGCAAAGACCATCTGGTAGAGAAACGGTTTCATCTGCCCCAGCAAACGTCCATGCGTGATGGCCCGGCGAATGATTTTGCGTAGCACATACCCGCGGCCTTCATTCGAAGGCAAAACTCCGTCGGAAATCAAAAACGTTGCGGAGCGCGAATGGTCGGCAATGACTCGAAGCGATGCTGCCGATTTCGTATGCGCTTCCTTCGCCAGTTCCTTCTTCAACGATGCCCCGGTCAATTCTGCCGCCCTCTTGATCAGCGGCGTGAACAGATCCGTGTCAAAAATCGAGACGACTCTTTGCAGGACCGCCGTTGCGCGCTCCAACCCCATGCCGGTGTCAATCGACGGCTTGGGCAGCGGGTTCAACTTGCCCGAAGCGTCGCGGTCGAACTGCATGAACACCAGATTCCAGATTTCCACGTAGCGCCCGCAGTCGCAGGGGAAAGCGCAATCGGTGTGACCCTGGTCGCTTGCCGCCGGGCCCATGTCGTAGTGAATCTCGCTGCACGGGCCGCACGGGCCGGTGTCACCCATTTGCCAGAAATTGTCTTTCAGGCCCATCTCGAAGATTCGATCTTTAGCTACACCCTGGCCCAGCCACAGCTCATGCGCTTCCGCATCGCGCGGCACTCCACCCTCGCCGTTGAAGATGGTCACATACAGTTTCTCTTTCGGAAGCGCGAACCAGTTGGGCGAAGTGACCAACTCCCACGCATAAGGGATGGCCTTTTCTTTGAAGTAATCGCCGAAAGAAAAATTGCCCAGCATCTCGAAAAACGTGAGATGACGGTTGGTGAACCCGACGTTCTCGAGATCGTTGTGTTTTCCGCCCGCGCGCACGCACTTTTGCGAAGTTGTGGCCCGCGAATAGTCGCGTTTTTCCAGGCCCAAGAAGACATCTTTGAACTGGTTCATGCCGGCATTGGTAAACAGCAAAGTTGAGTCGTTCGCCGGCACGAGCGATGACGAATGCACCTCTTTATGCCCTTTTTGCACAAAGAAGTCCAAAAACCTGCGGCGAATTTCAGAACCGGTAAGCATGCGTGGATTCAGCTTGATTCTAGCATCCGAAACATAAACAGAGAGGCGCACCGGGAGCGCAGAGTAAGCTCGTATGCAGACCCCCTGTTCCTTTGTGCCCTCTGTGTTTAGTTTTTTGGAGGATTGTTTCTCAGCGCCCGGGCTAGGCCACCGAATTTGCGCCTTGCATGGCTGCCGGCACTTCCACTCGCTCCGCCGCCTTGCCCTCGAGCATCTCTTTCGGACAAATCATATGCAGCAGCGGCGTAGTCATAAACGTGGTCACCAGCGCCATGATCACCATCATCGAGAACAGCGCTGGTGAAATCACCTTGATATCGAGGCCGATATTCAGAATCACCAACTCCATGAGGCCGCGTGTGTTCATCAGGATGCCGAGACCTGCGGCTTCACGCAGTTGCATGCCGCTCATCCACGAAGCCAGGGTCGAACCGCCCAGCTTGCCCAGCGAGGCGACGAGAATAATGAGCGCACAGTACATCCACATCTCGGGACCTTTCACCAGGCCAACGTTGGTGCGCAGGCCAGTGAAGGCGAAATACAGTGGCAGCAGCAGGGTAACGGTGATGGTCTCGAAGCGGTCGAGCACGTAGCGGACGAACTTCGGTTCCTTGGGCATGATGGCGCCCATGAGGAATGCGCCGAACAGCAGATGGATGCCCAAGCTTTCCGTGCATATCGCCGAGATGAGCACAAGTAGAAGCATGAAAGCCATGCGATTCTCGCTGAGATGGCCCCACTTCTGATAAGCATTGAGAAAGATGCCGTGCAGCAGGCGCTGCACGCCAAAAATCATGATCAGCGCAAAAACGACGATGCCACCAATGGTTGTCCAGATAGAAACGGTGGAGTGAGCGGCGCGGATGAGCACCACAATGTAGGCAAGGATGCACCATCCGGTAACGTCATCCACTGCAGCACAGGCAATCGCCACTGTGCCCAGGCGGCTGCGTAGCATTCTGCGCTCCGACAGAATTCGAGCCAGCACCGGGAACGCGGTGATGCTCATCGCAGCGCCCATGAACAGCGCGAAGCTGGTGAAACGTACGCTGTCGTCAGAGAGGTGCGGATACAAATACAACGCCAGTACCGCGGCCATGACAAATGGCGCCGTAATGCTGACGTGGCTGGTCAGCACCGCCGCATGGCTTTCATGTTGCAGTTCCTTGGGATTGATATTTAATCCCACCAGGAACATGAATACAATCACGCCGATCTGCGACAAGGCGTTCAAAAAACCCAGGCTGCTCACAGGAAACAGATATGCGGAAAAGTGTGGCGCGATCCAGCCCAGAAGCGACGGCCCCAACATGATGCCGGCAAACATCTCGCCGACCACGCGCGGCTGTCGAATTTTTTTGAAAATGGCGCCCGTCACCCGGCACGAAGCCAGAACGACCGTAACCTGCAAGACCAGAAGAAAGAGGTTCATTAGTGCGTCCCTAGTGCGTCCCTCCTGCGGCCGCGCGCGGTTGCCGCACGGCATGGAACTGGAGCAGGCAGGCGGCGCAGTTTTCTACTCTAATTGTGCCCAGCAAAGTCCGCGGCTCGGCCTGCGAATCGAGCGCTGCCGTGAGATTCAAACTACGGTCCGCACAAGCCCCTCTGGATCCATCACCCCCTCGGAACTGCGCTGTGAGTGTCTTCCCTTCAATCGTGCCGGCTGTGGTTCTCGTTCCACCGGCGAGGGCGATTACAAGATTTGGGCCGGATTGCGAGATCGACAACGGCTGGCTGGTAATAGCGGAGAAATAATTGCCGCAGGATGAAGCCGAGGCCGCCTGCGGGTCAGTAGCAGCTTCCACCTTCCACGTGCCATCAACTGAAGCGGGTGCAGTCAGGTGGCGGCCGGTCTTCAGTACTCCTACCAGGCCAAGCAAGGGCAGCCCCACCAGAAAGATGTACGCGATAATGAAATTGCGATTCGCGTGCCACATGTGCTTGCTGCTCTGGGGGCGGGCTGTCTCTTGCATAGGACGTCACCCATGCCGCGGAGTATATCGCTTTGTAACCGCCTCAGGCGCCGCAAAACAGATACCACAGGGGTTAAAAGCCCCTGATTTCTCTAAAGCTCCAGTGAAGCCTTAGAACTGTGGCCGGAATGCGTCTGACGTTAGGTCGCCCAGCAGCTTGTGCCATGGGTGCTTTTCGTTCTGCTCAACCTTCGCGACCATTTCCTTCATTTTCGTCAGGACTTCTGGCTGGTCCTCATCGTACACGTCGCCCTGCAGCAGCTTGAGCACGTCCAACCGGTAATTCTTGTCGTGGATGAAGTACGTGAACAGCACGTTCAGCCGATAGTATACCGAGATGAACTCGTACCAGTTTTTGGTGCCGCGGCGCAGCTTGTTTTCGTAGTCGCTAAACGCCTGGCGCGAAAAGTCGTTCTTCTCCAGCGCCTTGAGAATGTCCTTATACGCGAACCGCGAACTGTTCAGCGCAATGCTGACGCCGGTCGAGAAGATGGGATCGACGAAGCGGCCTGCATCTCCCACCAGCATGAAGCGGTCACCGCAAATCTGCTTCATGGCGTAGCTGTAATCGCCTTCGTCTTTAAAGGGGCGAATCCGCTCAGACTTGCGCAGTGTTTCCGCGATTAGCGGACGGCTGCCGACCGAGTCCCAGAAAAACTGTTCGCGATCCGCTTTCGCCTTCGCGAAGTTCCTTTTCTGCGTGACCACCCCCAGGCTGGTAACCGAATCGGTGATCGGAATCTGCCAGATCCAGGTGTTCGAAATGGGCAGGAAGTGAATGTAAATGTAATCCAGATTCGTGTCGCGCATGGCGAACACCTTGCGGTCATAGCCGTCGAACCAGGAGTGGATCGCATACTGATCGAATACCGTGTCCTGCACTTTCAGCTTGAGCTGGTTGCCGAGGAACGTCTGGCGGCCGCTGCAATCGACCACCATCTTGCAGCTCACGGACATTTCTTTCGGCCCGAGTTGGAAATAAACGTCAGGATGCTCTGGACCGAAATCCACGCGCGCTACTTTCACGCCGTCATAGACCGTCGCGCCCAGTTTCTGCGCGTGTTGCAGCAGCATCAGATCGAACTTGCCGCGGTCCACATGGTAGGTGTAGTTGCGGTCCTCCATGCCTTCCTGCATCCGCTCTTCGAAGCGGATGTCGACGTTGTACTCCGGCGTCATTCCATTCAGGTCGTGCACGTAGCCGGGGTTCTGGTCGTTCGTGGTCCAGACCGCTCCGTACTTGTGAGGGAATTTCGCCGCTTCCATCTGCGGCAGGAAATCCAGGTCTTTAAATACTTTGGTCGAAGACGGAACCAGCGACTCGCCCACGTGCGGCCGGGGAAACAACTCGCGCTCGAAGATCACGCATTTGACGCCGTTCTTGGCCAAATAACAGCCCATGCTCGAGCCGGCAGGTCCACCGCCGATGATGGCTACATCAAAATCCGGTACTGAATGATTCGTGTTCAATGCTCTCTCCGAAGTCTTCTATGAAGCGGACACCTACCTCTAGCGGTTGCCCCACCTTTGTCGCGTTCTGTGCGACGGGTTAGGGATTTTGATTCTTTCCCGAGTACCCCATTTTCTCGCGCCCTCTGCGCCAGAAGTGGGAACTTCCATCCCTACGCCGAAGCCTCCACGAACGCATCTGCGGTCAAACTGCCGAGGAAGCCATGCAATGCGTGGTTGGGATCCTTTTCGACCTGCCGGACGATGTTGCGCATCCGGGTCAGTACTGCGGGTTCGGCATCATCATAGACGTCGCCTTGCAGCAACTTGAGTACATCGAGGCGATATCGCGGATCCTGCACGAAGGCGGTGAACAGCACGTTCAGCCGGTAATAAACAGTGATGAAGTTGTACCAGTTGCGCGTGCCCAGTTTCAGCGTATTCTCGTAAGTTTCGAACGACTCGCGGCTGTAGTTTCCGGTCTCCAGCGCTTTGAGAACGTCCTTGTGAGCGAAGCGCGAGCAGTTCAGCGCGATGCTTACGCCGGTCGAGAAGATGGGATCGACAAACCGCCCCGCATCGCCTACCAAGACCACGCGATCGCCGGCAAGCTGCTTCATGGCATAGCTGTAATCGCCCTCATCCTTGAACGGCTTGACCTGCTGCGAGCCCTGCGCCTTCAGCCCTTCATATAGCTCCGGCCGGCTCTTGATGCACTCCCAGAAAAATTGCTCGCGCGATTCCTTGCTCTTGGCGAAATTCTTTTTCTGTGTGACCACGCCAATGCTGGTCACAGTCTTGGTGATGGGAATCTGCCACACCCAGGTGTTGGTAATCGGCAGGAAGTGAATAAAGATAAAGTCCTTCTGCGTGTCCTTATTCGCCGCCATGCAAGTGCGGTCATAGCCGTCGAACCAGGTGTGGATGGCATATTGGTCGAATACTCTGTCCTGAATGCGCCACTTGAGTTGGTTGCCGACGAGTGTCTTGCGGCCCGAGGCGTCAACCACGATCTTGCATGTGGTGCTGAATTCCTTCTTGCCAATGTTGTATTTGACCGCGGCGTAATCGGGATTGCTAAAATCGACGCCGCTCACCCCCACGCCTTCATAAACCTTCGCGCCAAACCCGTTGGCGTGTTGCAGAAGCATCAAATCGAATTTGCCGCGATCGACGTGATAGGTATAGTTCTGTCCCACGCCCTGATCGCGCTCGGAAAAGCTCACGTCAACGTGGCAATCGGCCGAAACACCGCCGAAATCCATGTTGTAAACCTTTGCGTCAGAGGCCGCTGTCCAGGCCGCGCCAAACTTGTGCGGAAATTTTGCTTCCTCCATCTTGGGCAGGAAGTCGAGATCTTTGAAAACCCGCGTGGAAGACGGAACCAGCGACTCTCCCACGTGCTCGCGCGGCATCAGTTCGCGCTCGAACACGCAACAATTCACCCCGTTCTTCGCTAGATAGGCCGCCATGCTGGAGCCGGCCGGTCCGCCTCCGATTATGCCTACCTCGAAATCTGTTGCAGATGAATTCATACCCACTGCCTTCTCCCTGAATATTGGTTAAAAGTGGAAATCGCGCGTTTCACAAAACACCGCCCAAATGGTTCTGAATAATCCGGATTGTAGTTCACGGAACAGGTGACAGGCACTCTTCCTCAACCGGCGCTTACCGGTCGATGGAAACTCGGCTGTTTTGGAGGAGAAACGCTACTTTGTAAAGCGCGTTGTGTTTCCAGTAAAACAGAAATTGCCTGATAAGCCAATACTGAAAAATCTTGCACACTGTGACTTTAGTGACCGAGGCCGCTCTTGCTCCCATTCCACTGCGAGTAACATTAGAGCCATGTTCTTTAATCACATCTCTTTGCCCTCTTGTTCGCGGTTACGGGCTTTACCTGGTCGTAACCGCCGCAAACTGACCCCACTTCGACGCAATTGACAGCTCGAATTCGCAATGGCAACATGGAAGCCTAACCGGGCACACTTCCTCCCCTCGTGTTCCCAGTATCCGGCGGGGGAATGTTGAAAGAATCCAGAGAAAAATCCATTTTGCGCATCCGTGCATGCGCCTTAGCTGTATTGGGCCTGCTACCCCTCACGGCGTGCATCGCTTCGGCGCCGGGCAACGGCAGCGGGAGCCAGCAACAGCCGATTCAGGTTACTGTTACTTCGGCCACCAAATTGCCGGCATCCATTCCGGTGAGCACCTCCACTACGCCGAGTACAGTGCAGTTCGGAGCCACGCTCACCGGCACGACCAACACGGCTGTGACCTGGAGCCTCAGCTTAAGCTCCAGTTCCAACTCCAGCGCCAGCGGCGATGGCTTGGGCGCCATCGATTCGAATGGCAACTATACCGCCCCGCAAACCATCAACTCCTGCCCCGCAAATGTTACGCCCTGCGAACTTCAGGTAGTGGTTACAGCCACGTCTCAAGCCAACACTTCAGATTCCGGTCAGGCGCTGATTAACGTGCACGTCATCGTCGCTATCTCTCCCACTTCCGCGACTTTGGGACAAGGCGCCAATCTTCAGTTCACGGCCGCGGTGATCGGCACGCCCAGCGGTGCGTCCTACCAGGGTGTGAATTGGGGAGCCGCTTGCACTACGTGTGCCAGCGGACAGGGCGGCGGCGCTTTCGACCCGAACAATGCCGGCCTTTTCATCGCTCCTCCGTTCGAACAGGGCGTAAACACTCCACAGATCATTAGCGCCAGCGCGACCTCGGCCTTCGATCCCACACAGTACGCCAGTGCAACCGTAACCGTCGATCCGACCGACCCTCTCGGAACCGCTAGTCCTTCCACCACAAGTGGCGCTGAAATTTCCTGTCCCAGCGGAGGCCTGAGCGGCGGCACCTGCTATCAAATCGATGTCTCTTGCCCAAACATCGCAGACTGGACTGTCTATCTCAAAGTGAACACCCCTGCCGGAACTCCCATCGGCACCGTTCTCTTTTCTACCGGTTCGGGTGGTGGCACGCTTTACGACAACTCGCCCGATTTTTTCTATAACACTACGGTTAACGGTGGAGCGGCGGTTGTGCAGGGAATTCTGAGCGCCGGATACACAACCGTGCAGCTTTCCTTCGGGTCCGCATTCAATTCATCTTCCAGTGTCACGAATGGCTGGTTGCAAGGTCCCGGAGGCGTACGCCGCTTGGCCTGCCGCTACGCCACTGCCGCCCAATGGGTCTACACCAATATTCACAACTCGAGCAAAACGGCGGCTTTTTGCGCCACTGGCAACAGCGGAGGCTCGGGCGCGATTGGTTACTCCTTATCTGAATATGGACAGAACTCGATCTTCAACATGGCCGAGCCGACAAGCGGTCCGGTGATGACCCAAATCAATGCCGGGTGCAATCCGTCAGGAAGCCTTAATTACGACGGAACCACCGCCTGCACTGGTGCTCCCACCGATATGAGCTATTCGCTCGCAGACGCAGCCATCATCGACACGGCCTACCAGGCTGCTGGCCAGACCACTCCCACTCTTTGCACCGATGGCGTGAACGGCTCAAATACCAACAATCTCAGGTTCGAATCCGACAGCATTGACTACTCACCTTCGAAATCGCCTGCACTCCCAATTTCTGGGACTGTTTTGAATGCCGTTTTCGGAGGGCAGGACACAACCAACGCCGTGCCCCAGGGCGAATGGTGGTGGGCATCGGTGGCGCCCAAACCAACTCAGGCCTGCGTCAGCGATGCGCCCCACGCGATTCCAGCCGCACCCTCCGGCGACGGCGTAACTCAAATCGTCAACGACATCATGACCCTCTGCAAGGTTCCTTAGCGGTGGAGAAGGATTCGTCCCGCAAGATGCGTCTCGCAAATGGTCTTGAAGGGGTGCGGCCTCAGCCGAGCCACGAGTACCCCATCCTTGCTGCCTTCTTCGCGGTTTCAATTGCATCAACTCCCAACGCAGCAAGGGTGGCGGTTCTGTCTCTAGTACAATGGCTTCCGTGAGTCACGTCGTCCGCATCGGCATTCTCGGCGACTTCAACCCTGAATTTCGCTCCCATCACGCGACCAACGATTCTCTCCAGCACGCCGCCCACAAACTCGATTTCGAAGTCCACTCCGAATGGATCCCCACTCCATCCCTCACCAGCCCGGACTCCGAAAAGATTCTCGAGTCCTTCGACGGCCTCTGGGGCGCGCCCGGCAGTCCCTTTAAAAGCTTCGATGGAATGCTCAAGGGCATCGAGTTCGCCCGCCGCCGCGATTGGCCGTACCTCGGTACTTGCGCAGGCTTTCAATACGCGCTGATCGAATTTGCTCGCAACGTGCTCGGCATCGCCGATGCCGACACCGCTGAAAACAATTCCGGCTCGAAAAACACCATCATTTATCCTGTCGCTTGCGCCGTTCCCGGCCGCAAGGGTGATGCTCCCAAGCTCTCCGGCAAGGTTCCGGAAATCCGCCTTCGCCCCGGCTCGTATTTGCAATCGTTTTACGGAAAAAACACGGATACCGTAACGGAAGAATACTTCTGCAACTTCGAAGTTAACCCCGAGTATGAGTGGTGCGCTATGGAAGCCGGATTCCCTGTCGTCGCCCGCGGACCGCAGGGCGAAATCCGCGCCGTCGAATCGCCCACGCACCGCTTCTTCGTCGCGACTTTATTTCAGCCGCAACTTTCTTCCACCGAGAAGAAGCCGCATCCTGTGGTTCTCGCCTTCGTCCAGGCCGCCGAGGACTGGTCGCGCAAGAAACTCGACGACAGTGTGCTGGAATGAGGCCACGCTACTTTTAGAGATTGTGCCGACGCTGGTACCTCCCCAGACTTTGAAGCCTTTGCTGGAGCTAATTATCCTTGCGCAAACTAATAATTAATGCCATTATAGTTATGGCAAACAAAGCTGAGCGGCATCTCAGCGCGAAGCATCCCGCCGCCAGGCGGTAAGTTCTTTGCAATTCGTAGTTTGTATATTCCCGACTCCGTAGGTTTTTTCCCATGCGGAATTTACCAGCAACTCCTTTGGGCTGCGGAAGTTGCATGCCGTTCCGTGCGTAAGTCGATGATTCTGCTAGGCACCTACATTGTTAGTATGATAAGAAAATAGTAAACTTATACTTATAACAAATTAGTTACCAGATGTTCTCAGCGTGCAAATACATGATTTCGTCACGATGCGGCACGAATTCAGCCTGATTCTGCCCCAAATCGCTCCAAAACCGCTGAGGTTCCCTCCGCTGGACAGCCAAACGCGCAGTTTCTACACTGGAGATGAGGAGATCAACATGGATTCCACAATCTCCACGAGGGAACTCAAGAAGAAGGTGGACAATAAGCAAGTCACCGTTGTCGAAACTCTGGCCCCGGAAAAGTATCGCCAGGCGCACATCCCCGGAGCGTTGAACATCCCTCCGGAAAAGATCCATGAACTTGCCCCGCAGATGCTGCCCAACAAGAACGCGGAGATCGTCACCTACTGCTCGAACAGTCATTGACACGCCAGCGAATACGCCGCCCGTGAATTGGCGGCCATGGGTTATATGAACGTGGCGCATTATCCCGAAGGTAAACAGGGATGGATGGAAGCAGGCCTGCCAGTAGAGAAAGCCGCGTGACGCGGTTCCGGTTAACCGCTCCGCAACGCTTACGCTGCCTTGATAAACCGCAGCGAAGCCGAGTTCATGCAATATCGTAATCCCGTTGGCGGCGGACCGTCATTGAAAACATGCCCGAGATGTGCATCGCATTCTTTGCAGGAAACCGCGATGCGCTCCATGCCTAGCGAACTGTCGCGAATCTCGCGCACATTTTCCTGGGCAATAGGAGCCCAGAAGCTCGGCCATCCCGTGCCGGAATCGAATTTCGTCTCCGAACTGAAAAGCGCGTTATCGCAGCAAAGGCAGCGGTAAAGGCCCTTCTCATGCAGGTTCCAGTATTTGCCGGTGTAGGCGATTTCGGTATCGGCGTGGCGCGTGATCGCGAAAGCGCCCGCGGGTAGAATCTTGCGCCACTCATCTTCGGTCTTGACGACTTTTTGCACTTTTATCTTGTCCAGCCGCTTGCCATCATCGGAGAACTGGACGATGGTGACTTCTCCGGGCTCGGACTTCGCTGCCGCAATCACGGGCGGCTGACGCCAATGAATCAGCAGCGCGCCACCGACAGTAGCGCCCGCGCCCAGAAGAAGTGCTCTGCGGGATATGCCTGTTTCAGTTGCCATTGGACCCAACCTCAGAGGCGAAAGCCGTATTGTCCTGCGCGCTCGCCCGGCACGACTGAAACCGTACCATTCCTGCTCCTCGCGAGCGAGCTTTTTTGAGAGAACGTGACTACTTTCCCGTATACATTTCCGGAAAGTCCTTCTTCAGATTCGCCACTTTCGGCGCATCGTTGAACATTATGTACGTATCTGTCGGATGCAACGCGGCGTAATTCTGATGATAAACCTCTGCCGGATAAAATGCTTTGAGCGGCGCAACCTGGGTCACAATCCTGTGCCGGAATACGTGCGCCTGCTCGAGCTGAGCGATATAAGCCTCGGCAATGTGCTGCTGCACATTATTGGTGTAGAAGATTGCCGAACGGTATTGCGTGCCCTCATCCGGCCCCTGGCGGTTGAGTTCGGTGGGGTCGTGCGCCACCGAGAAGAAGACCCACAGCAGCCGCCCAAAGGTAACCTGCGAAGGATCGTAGACGATTTCAACCGATTCGGCATGTCCAGTTCGTCCTGTGCTCACGGTTTCATAGTCGGGGTTCTTTACCGTGCCACCGGCATATCCCGAAGTCGCGCTGATTACGCCCCTTACGTGCTGAAATACCGCTTGTATTCCCCAAAAGCAGCCGCCCGCCAGCACTACAGTCTGTCTCTCCGGTGCAGGGGGTTTGCTTTCGTCCGTCGCGGGACCCGGCACCGGCTCCTTGCTTCCTGCTTGGCATACCATTACGCCCATCAGCACGCTCAAGACGATTGCCAACACTTGATATGAAGTTCTGGACATGAATCCAACCTCCTAGCAAAAACGCCTCCACCTGAACATTAGACTTACGAACGGCAGGGAAGTTTCAGGTGATCTCTGATACCACACGCATGTAAGGTTCTTGAGGAAAGGCACATGGCAGGTCCCCGGTTAGGCAAATTGCCGCTCCGCCCTCTCGAACAGACGGCAGGTAGCCGCTCCGAATATGAACCCTCCCACATGAGCCAGATATGCCACTCCCCCAGTCTGCACATTAGCGATGGCGCCCGCGTTAAAAAGCTGGATCAGAAACCAGAAACCGATCAGAACAATCGCCGGAATAAATGTGACGGTCACGAAAATAAAGATGAGCAGTATCGATCGAATCCGGTCACGAGGATAAGTAACGATGAACGCTCCCATGACCGCGGCAATTGCTCCGCTTGCCCCCAGGCTAGGTATCGTTGAGTGTGGGGTGGCGGTGATCTGAGCTAACATCGCAACAATGCCGCCGAAAAGATAGAAACCCAGATAGCGGCCGCGCCCCATGGCGTCTTCAATCTCCGGACCAAACGCCCACAGGTAAATCATATTGCCGATGATGTGCAACCAGCCGGCGTGCATGAACATCGCGCTCAACAGAGTGATCCAGCGGTGCCCGAAGATCACCTGCTCTGGGATTGCCGCCCATCGCGTGACGAATGCATCCCCGCCGCCCAGCTCCAGGAAAAAAACGAGAGCATTCACCAGTATGATCAGGACGGTGATTACGGGAAAGCGAACAGGGCGGCGTGATGCGTCGCCGAGGGGAATGAGCCCTCCCATGTACGTTTCTCCTAGTCCGGGAGCTAATAGTGGTCCCCGGGAGCGCGAACCAACCCCAGCCGGAGATTTTCCGCAGCCTGCAATGCCGAGGTTTTGCTTCAGTTAGCGTCGATCATCACATGCCGGACCCGCTAAGCTGCCAACCGATCCGTGATCGCGCCGGTTGCTTTGCGCACCGCCAGCGACATCATCACACGTGCAACCCCACTGAAGATCAGGCTGATCCCAACCAGAGTGCCGATCACCCAGGCTGCGCTCGACGGCCATTGCATGTAAATCAATATGCCCAGCACCAGGCTAACGATGCCATCGAAGAGCACCCAGTTCGAGCCGTGCACCGAACGCATGTTCGCGTAAAGGACGAAATCGAAGATCCCTTCCAGCACAAACAAGGCACCCAGCACCAGCGTGAGCGAGGCAATGCCCAGCACAGGATGCAGGAGCAGGTAAATGCCGAAGCAGACATAAACAACTCCAACCAGCAGCTTCCAGATCACACCACCGGCCGTGTGGACGCGGAAGGCGAGCGTGAGGTGGACGATACCTGCCAAGACAATCATCCAGGCGACGATCGCGTTCACTGCCACCGCGGCGAGAAAGGGCGAAGCCAGCGCCAGGATGCCAAATATGACAAGCAGTACGCCTAGAGCGACGGAAATCGTGGAAGCGTGCCGCACCGTGTCGAGAGTAGTCTGCGCCATAGGAATCTCCTTTCAGCAGAGGGACTAAGAGTACTCCAAGTTGTTCATCTGCGCACTTCCGAAATCCTCTTGACATTTCGCCTTATCTTCGCCAACAATGCTGGCATGGCAATCACACGCAGGCAGCGCGAAGTGTATGACTTCATCTCCCGGTTCGTGGCCGAGCATGGATATTCCCCGTCATTCGAAGAGATTGGCAATGGCCTCGACTTGAATTCGCTGGCCACGGTGCACAAACACATCACCAATCTCGAAAAAAAAGGACTGCTCACGCGCGACTACAACCGCAGCCGGTCCATTGACCTGTTGCCGCCAAAAGGACGCCTCAAACAGGCCATGAGCGTCAATACTGGCGTGATCTTGCCATTAGTCGGCCGCATCGCGGCGGGCACGCCAATCGAAGCTGTGCAGAATAACGAGACGATTTCTCTCGCCGATTTCGTCCGCTCGAAAGAAGTGTTCGTGCTCGAAGTGCGCGGCGACTCCATGCAGGATGAAGCCATCCTTGACGGCGATTATGTTCTGGTCGAGAAGCTAAAGACCGCGCACAATGGCGATATTGTGGTCGCCGTGGTCAATCGCGACGATGCCACGTTGAAACGCTTTTATCGCGAAGGCGACAATATCCGATTGCAGCCATCGAACGCCAAAATGCAGCCCATCATCGTGCCCGCGGAATCGGTAGAGATTCAGGGGCGGGTGATTGGAGTATTGAGGAAGTATTAGGGATTCCGGCTTCGGAACTGAGCCCTCTCGGTCAGTCCAGGTGAAAATCAACTTCCACCGTGATTTTGGCGGGAACTGGCGACCCGTCCTTCGTGCCTGGTGTGAACCGCCACTGCGAAACCGCCGCGACGGCATTCCTGTCTAACCCCATCCCTGCGGGCCGCACAATTTGTACGTCTCGTGGGTGCCCAGACTCGTCAACGAACAGCGAAAGTTCCACGGTCCCCGAGTACCTTGCACGACGGGCCTCATTTGTAAATGATGGGTTTTGGTGAAAAACGACCCTCGGCGCGGTGCCCCCTTTGCCGGCGCCCGCGGGCGCGATGGCGTCGTCCGTTGAAGGCTTGGTAGCGGATTCCGTCCCATCGTCAATAGGGCCGGCGGAAACCCCCGGAATCAACATGAAGTCCGATGCGAAGCGGCAACCGGGCAATCGATGGTCCGCTTCGTTAGTTACTGAGGCGCGAACACACGATCTCCAATATTCGGGGACTAGATCCGCGAACCGATCGCTCGATGTAAGAAAGACGCGGCCAAATAGCCCGTCGACTGCCTCTGGCGTGGCTGCGTTGAAGCTGGCCTCAATACGCAGAGCTCGATTCCCTTCCTCCTGGGTCAGTTTCGGGGCGGTGTCGTGCAGTTCCTGAAAATTCCCATTTGGCCAACCTAAGTGAAGACGTCTTGCGTTGATGATCAGCTCATGGCTTTTCAGCTTGAGACTCTCGATGTTCACGATGCCACTAACTGTCCAGTCGCCTGGCGACCCTGGGTCGATGGCACGTCCGCTCGCGTCATACTTCAGATAATCACCCGTATAAAATCCGCGAAGAATAAGCGTCTTGCCTTTGTACTGATCGTTCAGGCGGCGCCCGATCTCGCTCGCAGCAGCCGCATTTGAGGCAGTCAGAGATGAAATTAACCCAGCGAACAGTGCGGTTGCCACTAGAAAGGAAATCTGCCTGCGGAACATGGCACAGCATTGTATAACAATGCGTTCAGCTTCCCAGCGACCTGCGCCAGATCAAGCGATTGCCATTTTCCTCCATCACCGCGTGTCGATCGTTACTGCACCACTCCACTCGTGCACGGGATGCGATGCTCCACAATCCAGACAGCGTGTTACTTCAAATCGCGCGCTGCAATGCAGGCATACACCTCCCGTCGCAAATGTGTCGAATGGCTGTCCGCATCGCCCACATCTCCAGAACTCACCCATGGGTGGAGATGATTTGCACGCGGGGCAGGCAAATTCCTTCCGCCGCGGCAGTTCGGCAAAGCGCGAAAGAGCTCGCGCATGTTGCAACCCGCCCCAGCAATTCATCAGGACAAAAACCGAAATGGCGGCGATCCAGACGGATTGCGCGCGAATCGCCCAGAAGATGAATCCCAGGGCGCCCAACAGGCCGATAACAGCAGCCGCCATCAGGCTGCGCGCCGGGCCAAGTACGAACCAAAGAAGCGAACGCAGGATTTGCCCGCCATCCAGCGGGTAAATGGGGAGAATATTGAAAATCAGCAGGCCCAAGTTGATGACAAAGATCGAGTCCAGCAGGGATCGCAGATCGGAAGCTTCCATCAACCATCCTGCGCTGTGAATCAGGTTGCCGCCCACGAACAGAATTGCCAGCAGTGCAACATTCACCAGCGGTCCGGCGGTGATGCTCCACAAAGTCGCGCCTGGCCTTTGCGGCGGATTCACGTATGCGACCCCGCCCAGCGGCCAGAGCACGATGTGATCTGCCGTTCCTCCCACTTGCCGGCAGGCCAGCGCGTGGCCGAACTCGTGCAAGGTAACAATCAAGAACAATGCGAGGTATTCGAGAACGTTCCAGGCGAGAGAAGAATAAGTTCCCTTGCGGCTGCTGACTTCGTAAGCCGCCACCACAAACCACGACCAATGCAGAAATACGTCGATTCCGGCGAAACGGAACAGGTGAATCGATCCCTGGCTACGGGGCATGGAAAAGTCTACCGCACCAGCCACTCGGTGGCGGCATGAATCCAAGCGAGCAAGCCACCGTAGGCGAACACAAAAACGCTCGCTGACGCCAGGCCCGCGGCCGCGAGCCCATACCAGCGCCTCTGTCCATGTGAAATCGGTCGCGGCTCGGTCCAAGCCAACAATCGCTCGATGCGCTGCTGCAAAGAACGCGCGGGACTACTGATGAAAGTCGCGGTCAGCGCCGGGGCCGGCTCAAGCGGGAAAGTTCGCGATAATTTGATCATGGCAGCGGCCAAATCGAGTGCGTCTGAGGCGCTGGTGACGGTGGCATCATCAGCTGCCATTTCCGCCTCATCCTGCCACGCTTCGTCCAGAGCGCGCATCCCTGGAAAGGCAGCAAAACGCAAGATCAGCTTGCGCAAGTTGTCGCGGCGGTGCACATGCCTCAACTCGTGCCGCAGTGCACATTGCAACTCGGCATTGGTCAGCTCGCATTCGGCTGCTCTGGTCAACCATATGCCCGGTCGCACGATGCCCGCGACGGTGAGGGGAGGAGCCATGCCGGTAATGCCATATACAGGGATCGAACCGCAGTCCCAAATCGCTCGATCGGCGATCGGGAACTCTTGCGTTCTCGACCATCCCGCAATGATCTGGGAGGTGCGCCGCAATGCCGCTGCCGCATTCCAAATTCCTGCGGCGAGAATTCCCATGCCGCACAACCCGAGGGCAACCGGCACAAAAGTTAACGGTTCGCTCACCGCGCGGGGTTCCAGCAGTAAGAATGAAGGCACGGCAAGTGCCAGAGTGGCAGCACCGGCAACGGCCAGAGGGAGCAAGCGCAGTGCGAAAAGCAAATTCGCGCACCGCTTGGCGGAACACTTCTTGATGCGCAACCAAACAATTCGCCACGAGCCGCGAACAGCGATCGACAACGAAAGGTAGAGAACAGCAAAGAGAGAGAAGCAGACAATAAGGCCGCGAAGTGCAAACATTATCGCTTCTCCTTTCCGCGCACGGTTTCTGCGGTGGTAGTTGCCCGTTTCGCGAGTTCTCGACGCCTGCGTTCCACCATGGCCTGCAACTCGTCGAGCAGCCGCCTGTCGCGCTCGCCCAGCACCTCCACTAGAAACGAAAGAGGCAAGGAAGACGACGAACTGACCTCGAACAACTGTCGCACCGCGGACTCGGCCTCCTGGCGATGCAATTCCTCACAGCTGAAGCGGGTAGCATAGCGAAATGCCCGGCCCTCCTCCGATCGCGTCAGCAGTCCTTTCTTGAACAGCCGGTCGAGGGTTGTCATTACCGTCGTGTAGGCCAGGTCGCGGCAATCTGCCTGGAGCAGTTCGCGCACGGTCGAGTCTCGCCTCGCCCATAGTGCCTCCAGGATGCGCTGTTCGAGCGGTCCAAGCTTGCTGAAATGGTGAACTAAACGGGTCATGAATAAAACTCACGACATTCTATCCTGAGCCGCTCGAAGGCACAAAGGGGCACATATCGGACTGTTCGCCAAGGCTGGATTGCGGTCATGTCAACGGGCAAATTTCCGATAAGGATTGAGAGTCGGGATCTTTCAAATTCAACTGTATGGGGTTTCGATAACGACCATGTTCCGGCCGGCAATAAAGATCCTTTTGTTTCTTACTTACTCCGCCATTCTGTTTGCAGGCACCGGCAGATTTGCAAGCCAAACTAAGCGCCGAGATAAAGCACCTTGAAGCCTACAGCCCAGTACTCAACCCGTCCCGCATTCGAGCAACGAGCCACGGCACAAGGCGCGTAAGAGCTGAAGGCCAATACGAACTAAGGAAGCGGAGGGGTAATCGTGTAGAGAAAATCTGGGGTGGGAAACGGGAATCGAACCCGCAACCGTCGGAGCCACAGTCCGGTGCTCTGCCAGTTGAGCTATTCCCACCGCCAGAGTGATTATAGCAACCGCGGTCGAGGATGTCAGAGGAGTTAGCGCCGGCTTCCGGGGCCGGCGTTCTTGGAATGGACGGCGAAATGCGACTCTGCTTTAGCCTCGTCCCACACCCACGTACTCAAATCCCATGGCCCGCAGGCGGGCGGAGTCGAGCAGATTCTTGGTATCGACGATGACAGGCTTCTTGAGCAGTCGTTTGATGCGGTCAAAATCGAGCGCGCGGAACTCTGGCCAGCCCGTGCCCACAACCAGGGCATCGACGCCCTCGGCTGCCGCGTAAGCAGTATCACAATAGCGTACCGAACCGTTGAGCCGGCTCTTGGCGTCTGCAGTCGCCACCGGATCATAAGCTCTTACCCGCGCGCCTTTAGCCACCAGCGTTTCCGCCAGCCGCACGGCCGACGATCCGGCTACGGAATTGGTATTCGGCTTGAACGCCAAACCGAGGATGGCTACATCTTTGTTCTCCACTGAATTCAGCGCCAGCGCGATTTTATCGACCAAACGCTCGGCCAGCGTATGGTTGACGTCGCGTGCCGCGCTCAGCACCCGGAGCGGGATGCCATTATCCAGGGCCAATTGCGCCAGCGCGTCCATGTCCGACTCGGCAAACACGCCGCCCATGCCCGCCCCCGGCTGGAGGCATCGCGGAGCAATTTTCTTATCGAGCCCTAGCGCCAGCGCCAGGCTCACCGCATCCGCACCCACGCGCTCGCACAAAGCCGCAACCTCATTAATGAACGAAATCTTGGTGGCCACGAACGCCGTTGCCGATTCCCGCACCAACTCCGCCGTCGACGGGTTGGTCACGATCACCGGTACGCCGCGCATAACGAGAGGGTGAAAGATCTGTTTGAGCAAATGCACAGCCTCGTTCGAAGTCGAACCCAGAATGATCCGGTCCGGCCAGTTGAAGTCCTCGACCGCGCAGCCGTCCGTGAAAAACATGGGCTGGGAAACGATGGTTCCGTGCAGGCCGGCATCTTTCAACGATTTTTCCAGTCTGCCCGCCGAGCCTACCGGAACCGGTGTGACAACGGTCAATATTGGAGGTTTGGGCGCCAGCCGCGCGATGCGCGTCGCCACATCCGTCAGGTTCTCGGCTCCATCCTCCGCCAAAAAAATGACCTGTGTTTTGCGGGCAAACGATTCGATGTCGGTGGAATAGGCCAGGCGCCCGGCACGCACGTTCCGCCGGATGATTTCTTTCAGATTTTTCTCGAAAAAGGGGATATTGCCTTGGGCCATCTCAACCATGCGCGTGCGGTCGGGATGGCAACAGGAAACTGGGGTTCCAAAGTCTGCCAAACAAGCCGAAATCACCGTGCCCAGGTAACCCGAACCGTAGACCCCGATTTGCATGAGCCGTCCTCCGGCAAAACCCGCGCCGCGAAGCGGCGTTCGGCGCGGATTTCAAGCCTTTCCCTCTCTTTTGTTTACAGCCGGGTAGGCACGCGTGCAACACACGCAAGGGTGCTGTACTTGGGGCCATGCCGCGAGGTTAGCCAGTAACGTAACGGGCAGGTAATCAAGCAGGATTAAGGCGAGACCAGGCTGCCGCCCAGCCGTACCGGCGCGAGGTCTATCCAGGAATTGGGAGAATCCTCGCGTACAAACGTCAGGCGGTCGAGCAGAAGTCTTTTGAAGCCCTGATATTGCAGCCATCGCTGGCGCGAAATCTGCAGCGCTTTCTCGGCCGCTTCTCCAGTCGGCATCTTCACGACCGTAAGATGCGGAATGTAGGTCCACTCTTCGGTGCAGGCCAGCGCCTGCTTGTTCAACTGATCGTGAAGTTCCTGCAACCGTGCCGCGCCAAAAGCTACCCGGATAAATACGGTCGGCGTGCTGGGCATGAAGCTCTGCATATCACCCAGAGTTACCTCGAAAGGTTCGGCCTGATCGCAGATTCTTGCCACCATCTGCAATGCCTGGCCCTCACTGCCTTTCAAGAAACGCGGTGGAAGCAACGTAATATGCGCGGCCAGATGGGGCATTTCGGGATGCAGTTCCCGCCGCAGGTTCTCTACAAACTCGCCCACGGGACTGTCGACATAGGCGACCAGCGCATACCTGGGACTCTGCATATCCAATAAAAATTATAGCGCGTCGCCATACCGGTTATCGTTGCAGCGCATGGTTCGGTCGTGTTGGAGAGTACGTGGTTCGGGAAGGGCGCGTTTGGTGGTTCGAACAGAATACGCCTGCCCATTAATTGAGCAGGCGTATTCGGGCGCTAGTTCTCCCGATTGCTTTTATTGTGCATTCACCCAGGCTTCCACTGCCTGGTAGACATCGAGCTCGCCGTATCCCATGCCGCTGCTCGAGAGAGGCACCGCATTGGCGATTGCCGAAGCCGCCGTCTGCTGGTTTACCTTCGGGGAAACCTGGACCAGAAGAGCTGCCGTGCCGGAAACGAAAGGCGCGCTAAACGAGGTACCCCAGCTTGCTGAGTAAGTTCCATAAGGATACGTGCTTACGATGGCCTCACCGGGTGCAGCCACCCAGACATCGGATCCATAGTTGGAAAAGCTCGATCGCGTGTCGAGGTCCGACGTGGAGGCAACCCCCATCACGCCCGCTATGCCTGCGGGATAAACCACTACATCTGCCCCATTGTTCCCTGCCGAAGCTACACAGATGACGCCTTGCCTATTCGCAGTACGAATGGCCTGGGTCATTTCTGTCGACGGCGAAGTGAAGCTGAAACTCATGCTGATCACTTTCGCGCCATTCTCAACGGCATAGTACGTTGCCTGAATGATATTGGAGAGATAGCCGGTCCCGTTATCCGAGAAGGCCACTAGTGGCATGATCTTGGCCGCAGGTGCGACGAGGTGAACGATTCCGGCTGTCATCGTGCCATGCCCGAAGTCGGCGTTGCCGGGCTGATCGAGCAGTGCCGCGGACGACTGGCTGAGTACCGCGATGGTAGTCCCATTCAGATACGTGGGTTCTGGATCGTCGCCATCCAGCAGAGCGGCGGATGACTGATCCAGCGAGCCCGTGTCACTTCCGCTGGGAGTGTCATTGATGAAGTTGTATCCGGGAACCAGTACCGGCACTAATGCCGGATGCTGCGTGTCGACGCCAGTATCGATCATGGCGACAACGCCTGCGCCGCTGACATTAAATGTGCTCTGCGCCTGCTGCACACTGACGATCTGGGCCGCAGGTTGATTCGCATAACCATCCCACACGGCAGCCCCGTAGTACGGAATGGGAGTCTGATCCAGCAGCGATTCTGGAACCGGTCCCGCCGCGGCCTCAACCAGACCGAGTTGTTGATCAATCTCGGCATCAACTACTCCCAATTGCCCGAGCAGGGATGTGAGAAAGACCGTCAGGTCTGTGGTGGCGTTTACCTTAACTAAGAAAACCTGGCCGGCTGGGTCTCCCAGATTCATTGATACCTGGCAGTCCAGCAGAAGGCAGGTTGCATTGAGGCCGGCTGCTCCCAGGCTGTCGCGCACAATGATTCCCTGTTGCGCGTTTGCAAAACTTACAAGGGCACTGAGAAAAATCAGTGAAAGGATCCATTGGGGGCACTTCATTCAGCGTCTCCTAGAGCGTAACCGCGTTGTTGTTGAAAATTTCATCATTACGATTTAGCCATCTCAAGATTACGGTTTGCTAATCCCGACTGTTACCTAGGTCACGTTCACATCAGCTTGCCGCTCGCGTTTGCACCGGCTTCGGGGACCGAAACCACGATGGTCCGGCTATCACCAATCCCAAAGACAAGCTGCATGTCTTTGGCCGGCTCCAGGCCAAAATCGAACTCACCGGCGTCGTTGGTTCGCTTGCGCGACAATGTGTCTCCCTTGGAGAGAAGGCTAACCGGGACATCGGCGATGCCCTGTCCGGGATTCATCGAGTCCAGCAGTTGCCCGATAAGCACAATCGAATCCGACCCTGGTGTAGGCTCCATGCGCATGTCGATGCAGACGCTGCCCGACTTATAAAGGAGTTGCCTTCCCGAGGCCTGGACGCTGCGCGTCCCGGTCGCCAGCAGTGCGCGGTTACTGTCAAACTGAAGCGTTGCCAGATCGAGCCTTCCCGAAGGAAACGGAACCACTTTGCGCAAGCGAAAGCTATTCCTTACCGCCCGCATGGAAGAGTCGGGCGGTTGCGTGCGTTTTGAACGCCGTGTCTGTTGCATTACAAACCCCCATAAGTCCGCGCTTTTAAGACATGCAAGGCACCCTCTGTCGAGGTGTGCCTGGAGTTCGCGCGCGGTCGACGAATCTGCCTTTCCACGAACGAAATCAACCCATTTCTGTGTCGAAAAATGTTCCATACCTTTTTCACCTGAACATGGGAGTGACAGCTTCTATGGAATAAGGGTTTGAAAATGGCGGGAAAATAGAATCCGGCCTGCGGATGGACTATCGTTAGTAACCTCAGGCGGAGTTACCCACGAGACTGAAGGGCGCCCAGTAGTAAGGATGCGGGTAACGTGCTCGCAGCTCATTTGCGGCCCTTTGCAGAGCGATTGCCTTGTTTGCGCCGGCCATGAGGTGATCGTAGAACGTGGTCATGAACTCCAGGGTGCTGGCATCATGAACATCCCACAGCGTCAATAAAGCCGAACCCGCGCCGGCATAAATCAGACCGCGGACCAATCCCAGAAGTTCATCGCCGTTTCCCACGGTGCTCAGGCCGGTTGCACATCCGCTTAGCGTAATGAGCTCGGCGGGAAGTTTAAATCGGTACAGGTCCATAAGGCTGAGCACGGAATCTCCCAGGCGGATCCCGGAAAACATCGGGCTGTTCTGCCGGAAATAACCATGGGTGGCGATGTGAATGAAGCGGTAGAGAGGTCCTTTCGTCCGCAAAACTTCGGCGGTAGCGGCGCCCTCGAGAAGCAATTCAGCCCGCGGAACAATAGCTGCTACCGAGCGCGCTTCATCCTTGATCAGCGGAGCGACCTGGTCTGGCACGCCCATGACCAGCGCCGGACCTTGCCGATTGATCGGCCGCTTGCAGCAAAGCGCGTGAATTGTGGCGCTGGGAGCGTAGGAAATGCTGAACTTCTCGATCAAGTATTGCTGCCCATCGAACAAAGCCTGAAACGGCACACGGTGGAGGACGCCGTGAGGGACAATGACCAAATGCTGAGCCTGAAGACGCGTTTCGATGGGAGCAAACAGATTATCGTGCAGTTGCCTTAGGTGCCGTTGTGTCGTTCTCAGAAGGGGCTCGGCAAACTTGCTAGTGTATTCCTCCCCAAGGCGGAACTTGGAAAGCTGAAAGAGCAACAAATCGAACAACGCTGAGATGGGCTGTGCATCGGTGAGAGGAGTGATGTCAAATGTTTGCGGAGTGAGTATGGCCGCCAGTAATTTGCCTCGCACCTGAAAGTACTCGATCAGCGTGGCATCTGGCGGCAGGGCCTCTCGGATCTCATCGATCGTCGCGGGTTTGGAGGAGGCGAGCCCAGCCGATAGCGCTTCTGAAACCGGCATTTCGCGCACCAGGCGAAGAATCTGGTTTTCGCGTTTGGAAATTGCAGTCTGATAATTCGCGATCAGCTCATGAGAGGCCTGGGAACCTCGCAATTGCTCCTGCGTGAGCTTGCGGTTGTACCAATTGATTTGCGCGCGAAGTTCCAGAGCCTCCCTCTGTGTGCCGGTGTCGGAATCCGGGGCAGAATCGAGGCTTTGCGGAAACGACATCTGATCCTGCAAGACGCGGGATTTCGACTCTTCCACGTATTCAAAAGCTTCTTCCAGTCTCTGTTCCGGTTCCAGGCACAGATCGATCAGCGCTTCATAAATTTCCAGCTTGTCCTGCATGAACGACATTTTCATCTCTTCGTTATGCAGACCGCGTCGAGTCTGTTCGAGTAAGGCGCGAGCCTTCTGGTAGCTGAGATACGCTTTTTCCTTTGCTCCCTGCGCAAGATTTATTTGGCCCATCAGTCGTTGTGCGCGGCAGGACAGAACCGGTAAATCGGTGGTGCCAAGCAGGCGCAGCGCTCGCGAGCATTGCCGCTTTGCCAGCGTCGGTTTACCCGAAAGCAGGTAAGACCGGCTCAAAAGGAGTTGAGACTCGGCAATCTTGCTGGGAATGCGGTTTCGTTGAAAGAATTTTTCCGCAGCAAGGAAAACGCATTGCGCTTCGTGATGTCGTCGTTGCTCCACGAGAATGGCGCCTTTGTAAAGGTCCGCGAGAAATGGCCAGGCGAAGTTCTTCTCCCGAATAAATTGAATTCGGGCCTTGCCAAGCATTCGCAACGCCTGACGCGGCTTATTTTGCCGCGCCATGGCGAGCGCCAGGTTCACCAGGGATTTGCCGGCTTCATAGCCCATGCCGAGTTTCTGAAATCCGGCCCATGCCTCCTCCGCCATTTCCTCCGCAGGAGCGCCGAGATTGAGTTGCAGGTAAATCTCCGAGAGATCGAGGTTGCAGAGCGCCACATGATACGGATCGTTGTTTTCTTTGCATGACTTGCGCGCCGAAAGCAACATACCGATCGCCCGGCCATATTCGCCGCGGAGAAAATGTAGAGCGGCGATGTTATAGTCGGCCTGCGCGACGAGCACTGCCATCCCATTTTTCGCGGCGACCGCGCGGGTTTCCCGATGGGCGGCCACGGCGCCATGAAAATCATTCAGACTGACCAGGCACATGGCGATGTTGTGCAGAGCAGTCGCCATGCCTTCGGGATCCTTTTCCTCATCTCGCAGAAAATAACGATGTGCGCGCCTGTACCATTGCAATGCCTCTGCGAAACGGTCCTGCCGGTGAAGGATGTTTCCGATGTTGACGTCCAGCCGGGCTACGCGGCCTTGGTCGTGCAATGAGGCGAGCATGCGGCGTGCATGGCGGGCATTGGACAATGCCAGCGGATAGCGCCCCGTAAGAATCAGCGGCTGAGTGGATGCGCTTAATGTGCGGGCAAGTTCGCGGCGGTCGCGCAATGCGGCGAAAATGACGCGTGCCTTCGAATGGTAGCGAACCGCAGACTTATTTTGCCCCGCTAGATAGAGCGCGTTGCCCATTGCCCGCAAGCTACGTGCCATAGCAGACTTATCCCTTAGCCTGCGTGCGATTGTCATGGCAACTTGGGCTAGTGGAATGCTGACTGCCGTATTGACCTTGGATTGGTCCCGGATTAGATCGGAGAGCCAGGAGATGGTTTCTGAATTCAGAAGCTCGGGATGTTCAGCAAGAAAACTGGCTCGCTGAGATTCATGACTAATATGAGGGAGACACTTGAGCAGCTCATTCCGAAGCGCGTTGTTGTCACCGGAATGGCTCTTGGTCGCCACAGTGGCTAGTAGCCGAACGCTTCGAGCCGTTCCCTCAGCTTCTCCAGGCAGTTTCTTCGCGTAAACCCGATGGATCCCGGCGCGAGTTGCAGTTCTCTCGCCACTTCTTCATAAGAGCGCGGCGGAGTCTCGAGAAAAAGCATCCGAATCAGATCGCGGCATCGCGGAGCTAACTCCGACAAAGCATCTCTCAAAAGTTGCTCCTGCTGAACCTGGCTAACTATGTTTTCGGGTTCGGAACCGGTAGCAACTGCCGGATCCAGATCGTCAATGGCTTGCCTCTGGTCTGCTTGCGATGCCCGCCTGCGATGAAAGCACTTATTTCGCGTGACTTGGATCAGCCAAGCCGGCAAGGCCTGGGGTTCGCGCAGACGAGGCAATTCCGCCAAGAGATCCATGCAGACAGCCTGAAAAATATCAGCCGAATCCTCTTCGGAGAAGCCGTAATGTAGCGGAATCGAAAAGATCAGATTCTTGTACTTGTCGATCAAATCGGTCCATGCCGATTCCTGGCCTTCGAGGCATCGCTTAACAAGGTGCGCGTCATCCTTTCCGCGAGCGCCCTTTGCTTTTGTAGGTTTCGCGGAAACGGTCATCGTTGCCTCGCCGCCACCGTCACCGAGAAGAACAACTCCTGCGAATTCCAGAGTGTGTGCGGGTCGAGCGCGGCCGGTCGAAAATTGCCTAATTGGTCTTTCGCGCCGACCAGGACGTTTGGACTCACAAGACTGATGATAGGTAGATTTTCGGCGATGATTTCCTGCACGCGGTCGAACAGGATTTTTCTGGCTTGCGGTTTCAAAGTTGTTAACTGCTTCTCCATCAAGCGGTCAATTTCCGCTTCCCAGCTTGTAGCTGGATGCGCCTCTCCGATGTCCCAGAGATGATCGTTCCCTGTCGACAGCCAGACGTTCATCTGGGAATTAGGGTCGGTGTCTCCGCCGGCAAGTCCCAGAACTGCGGCTTCGTAATCATGGCTCCGAAATATCCGGTCCGCGACTGAGCGAAACTCCAGCGAGACGACTTGCGCTGAAACTCCGAGTTCTTTAAGGTCTTGCTGAATGATCGTTGCCATCTGCACCCGCTGGCTGTTCGACGCACTGGTAAGGATGGAGAACTTTACTGGCGAGCCTGTGTCATCCGTGAGCTCGCCATTGCGAGACCAGGAGAATCCGGCTTGCTGCAATAGTTTTCTCGCTTGGTCGATCGACCGCGGCGGATGCGGAATTGCGTTATCGATCCAAAAACTGCTGGCTGGCGTGACAGGGGTCCACAACGGCGTGCCGCGCCCGCGATATATGAGGCGAATCATGCTGTCGCGGTCAATGGCCAGTGAGATTGCCTGACGGAATTTTACGTCTCGAAACCATTTTTGCTTTTTTGCAATTTCGGATTGAGCAGGAAGCGAACTGTTGAGGTTCAACAAAAGAAAGTTGTACTCAAGACTTGGCCCCGCATCGTACACGTGGAAGGAGTGTGCCGTCTGCTCCTTTTCTAATGCCGCATAATCTTCTGCACTAAGACGATTCACCATGTCGGTATCGCCGGCTTGAAAACGAATCACCTCGGCGTCGGCATTCGGCACAAAAATGAAGGTGATCTGGTCGAGATAGGGAAGACGCCGCCCTTCGCGGTCGGCCTTCCAATAATAAGGATTACGTTCCAGCGTGAGGTACTGGCCGACAACGTATTCCTTCAGACGAAAAGGGCCGAGGCCGGCGATCTGCTGCGGCGACGTATCCAGTCCCCATGTTTGTGAGAGTTTTCCATCGTTGTAGGCTTGTTCGAGAAGACGCCGCGGAAGAATTGCCACACTGTCGAAGAGGCGCTCGGCAGCGGCATATGGCTGAGCCAGCCGGAAGACCAGAGTATCTGCGTCCATCCGCTGAATGGTGATCGGTTTGCCGCCTATTAATAGCAGGTCCCGTTGCGGGGAGTTAACTTTCTCGTCGAGATAAGCGTGGAAGCTAAAAAGAACGTCATCCGCATCCAAAGGGCTGCCGTCGGAAAATCGAAGACCGCGGCGCAATTTGAGAGTGTATTCCAGGCCGTCGCGGCTCACCTTCCATGATTTGGCCAGCGCCGGTTCGGTGTTCTCTGAGAAGCGATTGATGTGAATCAGATCGCCGGTCATCTGGGCGATAACTTCCCGGGATGAAATATCAATCGAAGTGACGGGATTTAGGGTCTTCGGCTCTGAACGTAGTGAAACCACCAGATGGCCGCCGGGATGTCCCACGGGATCGTTTGAAATCAGCAATTCTTCCTTGGAGAGCGGCGATTGGGCGCTTACGGATGAAGGAATCAGGCAGACTACTACGCTCGATAACAGAAGGGCGGGTAACCCCTTGGTGAAGTGACATCCCATTCGATACCACTTTCTGTTAAGCGTCTATCGCCGTCCGCCTCGGCTGTAGCTCGCTTGCTAAAAGCAAGTAGCTGCAAAACACGGGAACCAGCACGGCTCCCGGTATTGCCAACCACCAGTACGAAACCAGAACCTGATACTGTTGAAGCGTTGACAGCATATTACCCCAGCTTGGAGTTGGCTCACCCACCCCCAGACCCAAGAAAGATAACGTCACCTCGGCGAGCACATACTGGGGAATTAGTAACACCGCCTGGGTGATGATAACCGCGTAAGCGTCGGGCAAGACATGCCGCCGGATCAAATAAGAATCGGATCCGCCGAAAAGCCGCGCCGCGAGCACATAGTGACGCTCCCGGCTGCTAAGCGCGATCCCGCGCACCAGTCGGGCGGGACGCGCCCAGCCTACTATTCCAATCACAGATACGAGCAGACAAAAAGCCGCCGCCGCGTTCAGGTTGAGCGGCAAAAAAGCGCGGACCGCAAACAATAGATAGAGCCAGGGTAGTGCAAGGAAAAGCTCGGCGATGCGCATGATCACGGCGTCCGGCCAGCCACCGTAATAACCCGCCAAAGTGCCAAATAGTACGCCGAAGCCAAGCGATAACGCGGTAGCCAGAATGCCAGTAAGAAGTGACAGCTGGCCACCGTATAGAAAACGGGAAAAGACATCTCTTCCATAAAGGTCGGTCCCCATCAGGAAAATCTTTGCCGGCGCCTCTACTCCGAAGAGATGTAAGTTCGATTTAAAGACTCCAAATAAGAGATAGGGCGACCCCATTATCAGGAAATGAATGGGAAAGCATCGGTCGCGGTTCTCGTGATACTGGCCAAATCCGCTATTCTCCAACGAGCAAACGCTGGGGCGAAGATGCAATGTGCGATGCGCGTCAGTGAAATGAATCCGGCTGGGAGGGACGAACGAGAAATCGCGGTTCTGTTCGGCTACATCATAAGGTGCGAAGAGCCCGGAAAACAGAATTGGTACGTGGATTGCCACGAGGGACATAAGCAAAAGAGATTTCTTTGAAAGAAGCCTCATGCCAGGTCCTCAGTGCGAATTCGTGGATCCGCGATGAAGAGCAGGACATCGGAAACCGCCGTGGCGCAAACGAGAAATAAACCGGAAAGCATGACGGCTCCCACTACCACGTAAACATCACGCGCAAGTATCGCTTCCAGCAGCAAAGGGCCGAGGCCGGGCCAATTCATGATCACCTCGACCAGCAATGACACGCTCAGAAGCGAGGCCAGTGAGAGTCCAGCCAGCGAAAGCAGCGGCGAGCTGGCTGCGAGAAGCGCGTGGCGGAACAGAATCCGCAAATATGGGATACCGTGGGATCGCGCGGCCTTTATGTAGGGCGTCTGCAAAGCGTCGACCATAGCTGAGCGAATGTGACGCAGCAAAACTGGCAAACTGCCCAAGACAAGAACAGTAACAGGTGCGAAGAGATGCTGAACCAGGTCTTTGATGTGGGCGGCGGCACCATGTTTTATCGGCACAACAGACGCCATCCCGCCAGCAGGGAACCAGCGCGTGCGAAGAGCGAGCCACAATAATCCCAGCGCTAACAGGAGTTCCGGAGTGACTAACAGGACCGAAGCCACGAGATTTCCCCCGCGATCGATCCATCGATATCTCTCTCCGGCGCTCAACACTCCAATGGGGAGGGCAATGATCCAGGCAAGGGGCAATGCTAGTCCGGTGAGAAGCAGAGTGTTTCGCGCTCGCGCCCATATGAGCGGCGCCACCGGCGCATTGTAAGCAAACGACAAGCCCCAATCGCCCCTGGCCGCGGATTCCAGCCAGCACACATAGCGTTGAAGCATGGGGCGGTCCATTCCGTATTCTGCGCGCAGGCGCGAGACGGTCGCACGCGAGATTTGAGGATTGAGTTGCATCTCGTCGAAGAAGCTTCCCGGAGTAAGCTGCAAAAGGCTGAATGATAAAAGGGAGACTCCCATCAGCAAGAAGACGCTGTGTAGAAATCGCCGAACGAGAAATTTCATCGTGGCTATGCCCCCGAATAGGCCCCCAATGCTCCCGCCTCCGGCTGCAGCCCGCTTTTGTGTTCGCCACCGCTCGAATGGAGAAGATAATCGGCAACGAGCCCAGAGCTCATTTGCCGCACAATCTTGCCTTGCTCCATCAGTGCAATTTCATGGGCGATCTGGCTTACCAGCGCCAGATTATGCGAAATGCAGATATAACTGAGTCCTTCGCATTCCTGCAGCTGGAGCAGCAGATTCGCGATTTGTCCCTGGATTGAGAGATCAAGCCCGGCAAATATTTCATCGAGAATCAAGATCCTGGGTTTGAGAACCAGGGCGCGAGCAATAGCCAACCGCTGACGTTGCCCGCCGCTGAATTCGTGCGGCAGCCGATGCTTCGAGTGGAGCGAGATTCCCACGCGCTGCATCATGGACTCCGCCAAATCCCTGCGTTCCTTTCGAGCGTAGTGTCCGCCAAGGAGCAAGGGTTCTTCGATGATCTGAATTGCCGACATCCGGGGATTCAGCGCGCCGCCGGACTCCTGAAAGATCAGCTGGATATCTTGCTGCGCGGTTGTCGGCCGGCGCCTTTGAGTGAATTGAATACTCTCGCCGTAGAGAAGAATTTCACCAGCGTCTGGCCGCTCCAGTCCGACCAGGCACATTGCCAACGTCGTTTTCCCGCAACCGGATTTCCCCACGATAGCAACGGTAGTATGGGTGCGCAGTTTTAGACTCAGGTTATCGAGGACGCGGTGCTGGAAGCGCTTCTGCCACCACTGGCCTTGGGTGAACGTCTTACACAGGCCGCGTACGTCAAGCGCTAATGTGGTCCCAAGTTCCATGCCCAGTCACTCCCTGGCCTCATACTGAAGGCATCGCGCCGAGTGCACTCCAGAGATTTCGAAGAGCCTGGGGCGAAGCGAATCGCAGATCTCCGCTCGATTGCTGCATCGAGGTGAAAAACCACATCCGGGAAGAACTTCGCACGGATCCGGCGGCTCGCCCGGAATGCAGGCTAGCGAATGCCGGTTTACGCCGAACATCGGTGGCGCAGCTTGACGTGTGCTGCATTGCAAAAGCGCCCTGGTATAGGGGTGCGCTGGGTGTTCAAACACCTCGTTCAGAGGCCCGCTCTCGACAATCTCACCGGCATACATCACGAGGAGTCGATCGGCAGCTCTCAATGTCTCCGGGTCGTGGCTGATCAGCAGAATTGCGGTATTGTGCGTCGCCCGGAGTTGCCGAAAGATATCTAGAATACCGGTGGTGGCTTCAGAGTCGAGAGAAGATGTAGGCTCGTCTGCAATCACCAAACGGGGCTTGCAGATCAATGCTTGCGCAATTGCGACGCGGCGGCGTTGCCCTCCGCTGAGTTGATGAGGGAATGCTCGATATATGCGGTCGCAATCCTTCAGCCCCAATGCGGCAAAAATAGAATAAATTTCGTCGCGCATCTGTGCGGTTTTCGCCGGCTTATGTGCACGCAATACTTCCATCACCTGGTTCCCCACGCGCATCATGGGATTCAGGGTTTCCGAATCCTGGTAGACGATGGAAGTTTCTGAGCCACGCAGCCGGCGAAGGCGATCTTCCTTCATACTCAGCAGATTGCACCCATCGAGTTGGATCGACCCCATCGAAATGCGGGCATTGGCAGGAAGCATTTGCATGAGCGCCAATGCGGTTGTGGATTTGCCGCAGCCGGATTCTCCAAGCAGTCCAACGATTTCTGCGCAGTTCACCGTGAAACTGACTTGTTTGAGTGCCGTAGATTCGTATGCCGGACCAAGACGATAGCTGACCGTCAGGTTACAAACCCGGAGCAGATTGCCGTCTATTGGGCGGGCCAGACTGACCTCATGACGATTTGGGTCCATGTGCTTGTACCTCAATATGGCCGGTCGCTGGCGATCCGACGCAGGCCAATAAAACTTCCAAGCACTTACAGATCGCGACGTTGGAGAGTTCCTTATAGTTTTCTAACGGCATAGGAGGTTCTCAAAGAGTACCTCGGTAACGTACGGCCAATTCATTTTCTGAGTTGCGGTATTCCGACTTGACACAAGTCTTCACTGTTCAATTCCCGTAACCCGAACACATTTTGTGCGCGGTTTCTAAACCAGACATGCGCTAAGCCATTGTCCACACTTGTTTCTGCAGCGTTGGAGCGATGATTGCTTTATTCCAGGTCATGCCAAACCTGCTTGTTGCGCCACTACCTGAGGATGATGACTCGAACATTCCCCTCGTTCATCCCTTTGGGCCCTCCCCATTTTCCAAGGAAGACGAGCACGATCCGGCAACGGATCTCGAAAAAGTGCGCTTTAAGTTTGATCCTCGAAAGGTAGGCTTTGGAATCGTTGCACCCTGGCCTGATCCTTCCCAAACGCACGAACTCAACAAGGTGGTTGTAACCCGAGTCCCAACTGACGAGGAAGACAAAGACAAGAATGAGGAGCAGAAATGAATACTTCGCAACTGAGCCTTATACCCTTGCAACAAGCGACCCTTTGCATAGACTGTGACATGATCACGGCTTCACAGACGCGCTGTGCTGTTTGTGGTTCGGTCGCACTGATGAACCTTGCCAGAACATTGAATGGGGTTGAAAATGAAAGTCCAGCACCCCAGAATCTCATGGTAGTGCCAAGGATCTCCCGGACACAGCATGAACCCCTGGCCTTCCGGACTTCGGTGTCTCATCGGCGTCACTGCGTCCGGGCAAGAGGCGCAAATCTTGAGAGGGTCCTGTTCTCTCTGCTGATGCGCCCGGCCAGACGTCGCGCCTCGGCAAGGAAATACGGCACGTGGTCCTGGAGATAGAGAGATGATTGCAAACCGAGATCAGAACCGATGGCGCTAAAACTCCTTATCGTCGAAGACGACCCGGCCAGTTTGGAGCTGATGGAAGAGGTCTTTCTTTCTCTAAAGGCGGAAGTGCATTGCGTCGGCGAAAGCGGCAAGGCTGCTGAACTGGTGAATCGCGAACGCTTCGACGGAATTTTTCTCGATCTCGAGATGCCGATCATGAATGGTTTTGATTTGGCGCGGTGGATCCGTAACTCCTCCTGGAACCGGTCCACGCCCATCATCATTGTGACCGGCCGGGATGATCGGCAAACCATGCAACAGGTGTTTAGCAATGGAGCTACTTTTTATTTACAGAAGCCAGTCGACCGACAGAAGCTGACTAACCTTTTTCGCACCGTGCGCGGGTCCTTATATGAATGCCGCCGGCGTTTTGTCCGAGTTCCATTGCAGACGGATGTGATATGTACAGTCGATTCGCGTGAATTCCGCGGAGTTACCTGGAACCTGAGCCAGGGTGGAATTCAGGTTGATGCTGAAAATCTCAAGCCGGGTCAACACGTTCGCCTGTCGTTCCGGCTTCCTTCCTCCGGTACGCTCATTGATGCCACGGGCATCGTCGTCTGGGTCGGTGACAACCGGCAGGGAATCAGATTTGAACACGTGAAAAATCTGCCAGCGATTCGGGATTTTATTTCGGAACTCGAGGCTAGCGAGACGAAATAGCGCTTTCCGCATGAGCCCTTCGCTCTTGGTAAATCCCGAAGTTCCTCGCCCGTGATGCAGTTACGAAGGTGACCTGTCTCGCTCGCGCGATACCGATTACAGTTTCCTGAGCCACGTCGCGCTCCGGGGCACATTACTGTCCCGGGGCCTGTTCGTACCACGGAAGCTCGATTTCCCATGTCGAAGAAGCGAATTCTAATCGGCGAGGACGACCGATCCATTCGATTTGCGCTGAGTGAATTCCTGCAAGCAAACAACTACCAGATTACAGAAGCGAATTCGTGCGAAGCCATTCGGCAGAGTTTCAGAAGCTCCGCACCGGACGCGGCCATCCTCGATTATGCCTTGCCTGACGGAACCGCGCTTGACCTGCTTCCCACGTTAAAACAGTCTTATCCTTCCGTTCCGCTGATTTTGCTCACCGGCAATGGAACCATCGAGCTGGCTGTGCAAGCCATGAAGGAAGGCGCAGAGCAGTTTCTCACCAAACCGGTACAAATGGCGGCCATTGCAGTGGTTTTGGAGCGGGCCCTAAAGAATCAACGAAATCTCCAGAAGCAGCTTGCTGGTCGGGTCAAGGAAAAGCGGGAGGCGGTCGATCCATTTGTAGGCGTGAGCGCCGCAATCCGCCGGGTCGCCGAAGAGGCCGAAAGAGTGTGTGCGACCAATTGCCCGGTGCTGATCGCGGGAGAAACGGGTTCGGGTAAAGGTGTCTTAGCCCGCTGGCTTCACGATCACAGCTCACGAGCTGAGGATCCTTTCGTCGATCTCAATTGCGCCGGCTTTGCGCGAGAGCTTCTGGAAAGCGAACTCTTCGGACACGAGGCGGGAGCCTTTACCGGAGCTCTGCAGCGCAAACTAGGTTTGCTGGAAGTGGCTCAAAAAGGAACGGTTTTTCTGGATGAGATTGGCGACATGGATCTTCAAATCCAGCCCAAACTCCTGAAGATTCTCGAGGAGAAGCAATTCCGCCGCCTGGGTGACGTGCAGGAGCGTCACTTGGATATTCGCCTGATCGCCGCCAGCCATGCCGATCTGGCGGAGCTGATTCGCGATAAGAAATTCCGCAGCGATCTCTATTTCCGCATAAGTACAGTCGTAATCCGCATGCCGGCGCTGCGCGAGAGAACGGAAGACATACCTCTGTTAGCGCAACACTTCTTTCAGCGTATGGCAGTGGATCTGGGACGGATGCATCTTTCCCTTTCCGAGCGAACCCTGGAGACACTCAGCCGTTATTCCTGGCCGGGCAATATCCGCGAATTAAAAAATGCCATGGAACGCGCCGTGCTGCTGGCCACCGGAGATTCTATTCAGCCGCGGGACCTGCGCCTGGAATATGTTCCCGGCAATACGAACAGCGATGGCGATGAATCCCGTTTGACTTTCCGAGAAGTACAGCGCTTGCACATTCAACGGGCCTTAACTAGCGAGCACTGGAACGTGGCTCGTGCCGCCACGCGGCTGGGTATAACGAGAAGTTCCCTCTACAACAAGATCAAGGCCTTCGGAATCGTCCATCCCAATGGCCGAAATTAAGTAGCCATGACGGCGTGCGCCTGGCTCCGCATCAGGTTTGTCGCATTTCCCTTTCCTGCGGCTGCGCCCTGGCCAATTGCAAGGCCATCCTTCGACCATCCCACAACGGCCGTCGCCAGTAACTCATCCAGCGTTACAGCGGGGCACAGAACATTGCACTGCACGAACTCCACGCCCATGTCCGCCAGTATGGCAATATCTTCCAGAGTTTCGGCGGCTTCGGCCACCACGGCCGTGTGCAGGGCTTTTCCAAAGGCGACAACCGATTCCACGACGGCGCGCCGTTTGGAGTCGTCGCGTATTCCTCGCACAAAGTAAGCATCGAGCTTGAAATACTCCGGATGGCAATCAAGCATCATGCGATAGTTGGAATGCCCCAGGCCGACATCGTCGAGGGCGATGCGCATGCCCGCATTGCGCAGGCTTGTGATGGTGCGCGACAGTTCGGGAATATCGCAGGTGGGCGCATGCTCGACGATTTCTATGGTGAAGCGGTCCAACGATAGCGAGTGCTTATGAGCCCTCCGCCGGAAAGAGTCGACAAATCCTGAGTGCTGTCCAAGAGTTGTAGCGTGAACGTTCACATTGATGCGAAGGTCGCGAGGCAGGCGGGCTGCCTCAGCGCATATCGCAGCAATGCAGGCGAGGTCGACCGCCTTTTCTTCTTTCTTGCGCCGCACATAATCGAATAACAGCTGCGCGGACTCGAAGTGAGTGCCCCGCGGGCCGCGGATCAGCGCTTCCACACTGTGCAGCCGATTGTCTCCGTCGGCGATTCGGAAGATGGGCTGAAAACGCACCGAGAGCTGCTCAGGGTCGAGAACAGTTTCCAGCAAGGATTTTTTCATGCGGCGCCTCCACTGAGCACGGCAACGGTCTTTGCAAGGTCCGACAGACGCATGGGCTTCCTGAGAAACGCATCGACGCCTTGATTCGTTGCTTCCGCTTTGAGTTCCGGCCAGCCATAGGCAGTTAACACCACCACCCGCGTTGCCAGCGAGGCATCGCGGATAAACTTTACCAACTCCAGTCCACCGAAGCTGAGACGGCTAAGTCGAAGATCTGTGATGACGACCGAGTACTGAAAATGCGATAGCAGCGTTTGCGCTTCCTCGATTTCGCCCGCTGAATCCACGGGATAGCCCAGACCGGAAAGATAGTCTCGATAGGCGCTTACCAACTGGTCGTCATCGTCGACGATAAGAATTTTTTCCTTCATGTCTTTTGTCAGGCATTTATTGAGCCAAACCTTGACGACCCCAACTTGTTGAGATTAATGGAGCGAAGGTCTAACGATCATCCCTTTGTCTGAAAATTCGGCAATTTTTCGGAAGTTGGACAAAACCTGGGTCACAATCGCGCGTAAGTGGCGAAGCTGCTAACGAGCACCTTGGGCTATAAGTTGCTACGGCAACTTTAGGCTGAATACAGTTTCGACTGTATTACAGGAGTAATTTGACGCTTAATTTCGGACGAAGTACCTTCGTGGGAAACGCGCCAAATTATGCAATTCCAATAAGGTTATCTAGAGAACATGGCTGCTCCCGGTAGCAAACTGCAACCCACGGTGGCTTCGTCGCAGGAAAGCGTGCGCGCTCTCTTGTTGATGCAGAAGACCGCGTTGGTTGGCGAACTGGCTCAAGCCATGGCCAACCAATTTAATAACATCATGATGGCGGTTACCGGCTATGCCGAGCTGGAATTGAAGAAAGCCCCTACCAAAGATCGCCGTGCGCTGGAGCATATCATTGCCAATGCCGCCAGAGCCACAGCACTCATTCAGAAGCTTCTTGACTTCAGTCGCACCCATGAACCTTCGCCGCAGCCCCTTGATCCGGATGCAGTAACGAATGAAATTAGCCCGCTCATAAGAGAATTAGTTGGGGACCGAGCCGACCTCGTGCTTAGCCTAGACGGAAAGTCTATCGTCACCTACGCAGACCGCAGCGACGTCGAACAAATATTGCTCGCCTTAGTTCTAATCGCACGAGATTCAATGCCGAGCCCCGGACAACTTCTGCTTTCGACCTCGCATGTGGAACTCGGGCGTGAATCTATTGTCGACGAAGATACAACGGAAGCCGGGAAGTACTTGCTTCTATCGATAGAAACGGATACCCCTCCGGCAGCAGACGGGGCAAACCGAGATCAAGCCAGAATGTCACTTGAGACTGTGCGAGCCTTTGTCAAGAACCTGCATGGGCTGGTTCGTTTTTCGGCTGAGGGTGAAGCTGCGGCTTTCAAAGTTTATCTTCCGGCGCAAGCGGCGAAGGCCGTCGAAGAACCGCATCCCGCGGTGGCCGCTAATCCGGCGGCGGCGAAAACAATTTTGGTCGTAGAAGATGACGATGCCGTGCGCGTGCCTGCCGCGGAGTTCCTCATGATGGAAGGCTTCAAGGTTCTGCAAGCGCGCACTGGAATCGAAGCGCTGAATGTAATTCAGCAGAGCCGTTCTTCCCTCGACATCCTGATTGCGGATATTTTCATGCCCAAGATGAATGGCCATGAAGTCGCCGCAAAGTTGCTAAATGAATATCCCGATCTCAAAGTTCTGTACATGTCGGGCGATCCCGGCAGATTGGCTTCTCCCCGGGCACAAAAAGCGCCGCCCAATGCGACTCTACGAAAGCCATTCCGCCTCAATACCCTGCGGGATAAAATCCGCGATTTGTTGGGGGAGTGATGGTGACTCACCGTTCGTCGCTTTGCGGCTGCCCGCTTGAAGGACGCAGCGTTCTCGACGAGCATGGCAAAGGTCTCCAATTCGCGCAAGAGCTCTCGCGCAGAAGCCAAACTCCCAAACGGGGAAGCGCGGTACCGGGCTTTACTCGACTCGGCCCTCGACTGCATTATCTGGACTGACTCCAACGGCAGAATCCTGGAATTCAACGCAGCTGCCGAGCGCACCTTCCGCATTTCCTGTTCCGCGGCCGTCGGCCGGGACCTGTCCGAAACCATCCTGCCCGCAGCATTGCGTCCGCATCTGCGCAGCGAGCTGTTCGCTTCCGTAGCTTCCAGCGGGATCGAACTGGTTGGAAATCGGCTTGAAACAAAGGTGATGCGCAGCGATGGTGGTGAATTTCCTGCGGAACTGACTGTAACCAGCGCAGTCATCGACAAGCATGCGACATTCATCGTTTATGTGCGCGACCTCACTGCGCGACGTCTCGCCGACGAGGCGCTCGTGCGCCTGGCTGCGATTGTCGAGTCATCGCAGGACGCGATTATCGGCACTGACCTTAGATGTCAGATCACCAGTTGGAATAAAGGCGCGGAATTGATGTATGGCTATTCTTCCGCCGAGGTTCTGGGTAAGAACATCTCGATTCTGGCTCCTACGGATGGGGTCGAGGAGTTGAGAGTTCGCGAAGATTCCCGCCTGGAAGCCGGTATCAAGAGTTTTGAAACAGTAAGACTAACCAAAGATGGCCGGCACCTTGACGTTTCCGTGAGCATTTCTCCTGTCTTTGATTCGGATGGCATGGTGCTAGGCGCGTCCTCGATCGGGCGGGACATCACTGCTTTCAAACAAACTCAGAACGCATTGCGCAAGGCCAATCAGACCAGTATTTATGCTTCACCGGTTCCCATCATTGCGGTGGATACCGAGCGGCGCATTACTTTGTGGAATCCGGCTGCGGAGGCGGTTTTCGGGTGGAGTGAAGAAGAAGTACTGGGGAAGACCAGCCCCATCATGCTTAAAGGTGGCACCGAACAATCCATTGCGCTGCACAAACGTGCCCTGGCAGGAGAAACGCTCACCGGCATTGAATTACACGGACGCAGGCGTGATGGATCACCGGTTTTTCTTAGCCTTTCTGCAACCCCCCTGTGGGACGAAGAACACAGAATAAAAGGCATCATCGGATTTCTCACCGACATCACCGAGGGAAAACGGGCGGAGGAAGCCTTGCGCTCCACCGAGCAAAAGTACCGCACCATTTTCGAGAACGCGATTGAGGGAATCTACCAGGCAACTCCACAGGGCCAATACATTTCGGCTAACCCCGCACTGGCGCGCATCTTCGGTTTCGAATCTCCCACTGAACTTCTGCACGCCGATGGCGATCTGCGCCGGCGACAATATGTACACCCGGAGATGCACGAAGAATTTGCCAGCCTGATGAGGCGGCAGGGGATTGTTCAAAACTTTGAATATCAGGCTTGCCGCAAGGATGGCAAGGTGATCTGGGTTTCAGAGAACGCGCACGTCGTCAAAGATTCTCAGGGAAGAATTGTGCATTTTGAGGGCACCATTCAGGACATCACCGAAGCTCGAGAACTCGAACAACAGTTGCACCAGATGCAAAAGATCGAGGTGGTTGGAAGGTTGGCAGGCGGCGTAGCGCACGATTTTAACAATCTTCTGATGGCCATCAGCAGCTACACCGAGCTGCTGGAAATGAAAATGCCCGATGGCAGCGGCGGCAGAAAATACCTGGCGGAGATCAGCAAAGCGATCGACCGAGCGGCATCATTGACCAAAGGCCTGTTGACCTTCAGCCGCAAGCAAGTGCTATCTCCCAAAGTACTTGATCTTAATAAGCTCATTACTGAGCAGGTCACGATGCTGAGGCGCCTGGTTCCCGAAAACATCGATATCGAGTTCTCTCCTAACCACAGCCGCGCATTTGTGAAAGCGGATTCCACGCAGATGGAACAGGTCATGATGAATCTGGTCATCAATGCCCGTGATGCCATGCCCGAGGGCGGCCAGGTTTCCATTGAAACCGCGGAGTGCGAAGGGGATTGTGGCGGCCAGCAATCCCCTGGTAAGCCGGGATCCTATGTGATGATAGCCGTCGCCGACAACGGTTGCGGAATGAATGAGTCAACAAAATCTCAGATTTTCGAACCCTTCTTTACTACAAAAGAAGCGGGCAAGGGAACGGGACTTGGTCTCGCTATCGTCTTCGATATCGTGAAGCAAGGTGGGGGGACAATTGTTGTTGAAAGTGAGCTCGGGCAAGGCACGACTTTTAGGATTTACCTACCGCGCGTGGAAGCCGAAACGCAACTTGATGTCAAGGAAATGTTGGAACCTCCTGCCCTCGCTACCGAAACCATTCTCCTCGTGGAGGACGAGGACACCGTTCGCGAATCCATTGCCGAATATTTGCTGCAAAATGGATTCCGAGTACTAAAAGCCAGCGCTGGGCCAGAGGCGCTGTCCATGGCTAAGGAGTTCAAAGAGCCGATTCATCTCCTGCTCACCGACGTGATCATGCCCAAAATGAGTGGCCGCGAGCTTGCCGAGCGGATGGCGAGCATTCATCCCGAAAGCGGTATCGTATTTATGTCTGGTTATTCGGATAATCTGCTTTCCCATCGTCAGATTTTGAATCCGAATCACGTTCTCTTGCAAAAACCCATTTCCCTGGCATCCCTGGCGAAACGGCTACGTGAGACTCTTGAAAAAAGCAAGGCCGCGGTCGCCGGCGGGAGTCCAAGCTAACTTTGGCAGAGTAGATGCGGCCCGTGCGCCAAAAATCGTAAGTATCGCCCAGGTCACAGTCGAAGGTGGAAACGAAGCCGGGAAGTACTTTAGAATCAATTCTGCTGATCATGTCGGGGCGTAGCGCAGCCTGGTAGCGCACCTGCCTTGGGCGCAGGGGGTCGTTGGTTCAAATCCAATCGCCCCGACCAATAATTTCTCTCTAAGAAATTAGAAGCGAGAACCCTTTCGGGCTCTCGCTTCTTTTTTCTTCTTCTTGCTCACCTCCGTCGCCGGCGGAAGCCTTAGTTCCCGACTGTTACCTGGAATCCACCAGACGAACTGCTTGAATAGTTGTTACTGCCGCCATAACTCGCGGTCAGCGTGTACGCTCCTGGCGAAGTGAAGGTGATCGAACAACTGCCATTTCCGTTCATCAGGTTGCCAACGCACTCCTCTCCATTGTTGCTGTTGATCGTCACAGTTCCGGTGGGGTTGCTATACGAAGCCGAAACCGTAAACGATACCTTCACCGCTTTTCCGGCCGTTGGTGACGACGGCGAAATGCCGGTGATCGTGCTGGTGGTCCCGAGCTGGCTCACGCCGAGCGTGACCGCCGCGGTCTCGTCGATGTAATCCGAGGTCGCCGTCGGAGTGAACTTCACCGAGAGAGTCTGCGAACCGGCGGCCAGTATCTTGCCGCTGGCTGGCGAGTACACTAACGTGCCCGCTACGCTCGGCGTCGCGTCGAGCTGCGTGCCGCTTAACGCCGTCCCATACGTGATCGGAGCAGGCGCCGCCCAGCTTATGGACGGAACTGCTTTCTCGGCGCTGGTTTTCTGCGTAAGGGTGATGGCGTTGTAGTCGGTGTCAGCCGCCCACTTCGCCGTGGTAGTGCACATTCCCGTACCGGTCGTTAGAGTCACGGTCGTGCCGTTAATCGCACATGAGCCGGTCGCCGTGATCGTGGGTGTAATGCCAGTGTTGGTGGTGGCCGACACAGAGAATGTGGAGTCGTAAATTGCGGTTGCCGGAGCCCCGGTAAACGTGGCCATGGGCGTGCCTTTGGTCGCATTCGTATCTTCGGTTTGCAGCGGGGCGGCCGCATAGTCGCCGTTGCCGCCCTGGCTTGCGATGACCGAGCAGGTTCCCGAAGGCGCGTTGATGGTGTACGTAGGACCGTAGTTAGTACAAGATCCCGCGCTGGTGTAAGCCACTTGCAACCCCGACGTGGCAGTCGCGGCTACCGTAAAGCTGCTGTCATAGCCCGCGCTCGCCGGAGCGTTGATGCTGAACATGATCGACTGGGCTTCCTGATTCACCTTGAAAGTTTGCTTAACCTGCGCGGCCGCCGAGTAGTCGGTGTTGCCGCTCTGATTGGCTGTGACGGTAACGGATCCCGGAGCGGTGACAGTCAGAACGTTGCCTGAAACCGTCGCCGGGCCTGAAACGGTGTAAGCGATTGGCCAGCCCGAGGTCGCACTCGCGGTGAGTGTAATCGGGGACACCGGCCAGGTCTGAGTGGGGATCGTTGGGAAGGTAATGGTCTGTGTCTGCCGTGTGAAGCCTTGGGCGGGCGGAACGTAAGCGACGCCGCGGTAAACCTCACCGGGAGCCGATGTTTGTAGAGTTACGAACTGCTCCGTAGCTGGAAGAGTGGTTGCAGCAATAGTGTCTGTAATGCCCACCACTGACGTGGGATCAGGCTCGCCGCCGGAGACGGCGCTGAACTGGGAGGTGATGGCGTAAATAGTGGCCGTTCCGTCGCCGTTGTTGTAACCGGTCATGTTGCGGATGCCATAGGTGTAGGTCTGAATTGCATCACCATTAGCGTCGTTGTAATTGTTAACGGTCACGGACTGGTAGAGGTTCAGGCCGGCCTGGATGGTATAGTCATACGTCCACGTGCCGCTGACTAGGCTCCACTTTTCGAGACCAGCGTAAGGATCGCTGGCGTACGAACCGTTGGCAAGTTGAGGCAGAGTGAAAGTTCCATTCGTGGAGTTCTGGAAGCTGACAGGGCTCGGCGTGTAGCTCGGTGGGCCGCTGGTAAAGCTGGGCGGATTGCCCTCATCTGCGATATAGAGAGTGGTGGGATTCGGCATCCAGAATCCAAACGGAAGGTAGGGAGAAGTTTGGTAAGACGCCCCGTTGGGAACAGTGGCCTGCGCACCCCACAATTCCGTGATGGTATTGCCGGTATCGGTGCCGCCCTGAGTGCAACTGGGCAGTGGCGAACCAACCTGGAAGAAACCATCGTCACCATTGCTGCCGCTACCTTTTGATACGTAGAGTTGCTGGTTGCCACTGCCATCGGTGTATATGCCGATGCCACGCCAGTTATTGTCCTTAACGTGCTTCTTCTTCGACTCGTCAGAGCGATCAGCCGCGCTATAGGTTCCAAGCTGATACGACTGGCTCTGCTCGGGAATGGCGCAACGAACACCGATCGTCAGCCCTGGGTTGTTAGGGGTGTTAGGGGCATCAGCCGGATTGCAGGGATAGGTCGTGCAAGTGGAGTCGGAGTTGCCCGCCGTGTAAAGCTCGTTTCCATCTATGGTAATCGCCGCGCGCGGGTTGTCACCGCTGTCGGCGTTATCGATAGGAGTGAGGCTGACGAGGCCGCTGGAGTTGATCAGCGCAACTTCACGATCGTAGAAACCGTATGGCTGATCGTAGGTTGCGGTGCCGGCGCAGTCTGATTGACTGCTGCAGGACACCAGGCCGCTGGGAAGCCCGTCTAAGACAATGGTCGAAGCAGTGCTCGTTGGGTCGGTCACCCAGGTTCCGTCATAGCCAGTGTAGGACCCGTTGATTCCGGACCCGTTCATTCCAGCAATCGTGAAAAATGCGCCCGCACCGGTAGGAGCACTAGAGGCTGAGGACAGCGTGAAGGTGGCGGTTGTCCCCGATTCGCTGGCGGAAGTGATGGTGATCGGAGTGCCCAGCGACGCATCCATGGTATACGTGTTGGGCGAGAGTTCGGCGGAAGGCTCGAGCGAGTAACCATTGGAGACGTCGTCGAGTTGGTCATTGGCCTGATAGCCCATGTAGGTCAGGTATTGACCGTTCGGCGATAACATCAGTGCGCCTTCTGACTTCGAACTGAAACTGGTTGTGATATAGCTGATGCCCGGCTCAGGAGTCGGGAAGGTTGTCACTGGTGTTCCCGTAGAGGGCAGCGAAAGCGTTTGCACGAGCGGCGAGCCAGGGACGGAACCGGGTTGACCGGACGTGCCGAATTGGTCGATGTAAATGCTTCCCTGGATTCCGGCTGTATTGCAGATCGAGTTGGTGGTGCTGCAGCCGGCCTGGTCATTGAAAATCTCCGGGAACGTGTATGGGCTGACATAGGTGTTGCCGCCGTCGCCGTCGTACTCCACCCGGCTTACTTGAATGCTGTTGGAGGGCATGTATTGAGCAAGAGCGTTGCTTCCAAGAAGCGTCGCGCAAAGAAGGATGAGCGCAAAGCGCACGAACAGCCGCGCAAGTGGCTTGGGCATAGTGGCGTCTCCTTATCGTTATCGTTTTTAAGAGTTGGAGTTAACGGCCCCCGGAAAACGGCGGAATTATCTCCGACGCCACAAGTCGCGAATGTGAACCGATTGTGAACTGATTGTGAATTACAACCGGATTAAAGCTTTCTACAGGGCGCTCAAACCGCCTTTGCTGGGAAGCGGCTCGGACACGTTCCGAAAATACCCAGCTCTCATGGTTTGTTATACTTCTCCGGCTGTCGGGCGAAGGCATTGACCGTTCAAGAAACCCAAGAAATGAAGAAGAAACCAATCTCCCCTGGGGGAAATTGCTGCCGCTTTATATTCAACGGCCTGTGGCTCTTTCTGCTCGCGCCGCTGATCTTCGGCATTGGCGCGGCACAGGCGCTGACCCCTGCGCAGACTCCAGCTCAGGATTATCTCGTCTACGTCGTCTGCGAATCGGCCGATAGAGTCGTCCTGATTCGCTTCGGCCCCGGCGGGGCGCACATTGAGAACCAGATGCGCATCGGCGTCATGCCCACCGATATCAACGGCCCGCACGGCGTCGTCGTTTCTCCCGATAAGCAGTATCTTTACGTTTCCGTCGGCCACGGCCGGCCCGATGGATCAGCGTGGAAATATCGCGCAGGTACCGACGAAGTCATCAAATACACCAGCTTAGGCTTGTTTCCCGCCACTACTGACATCAGTCCGGACGGCAACTTTATTTATGTTGCCAATGCGAACTTTCACGGCGACATGGTGCCATCTTCGATTTCTGTAGTCGCTACCGACCAGATGATCGAAGTCAAGCGCATCCCGACCTGCACCATGCCGCATGGCTCGCGCCTCAATCACGCCGGAACGAAACATTATTCCGTCTGCATGATGGACGATATGCTCGTCGAAATCGACACCAGGAAATTTGCCGTTGACCGCTACTTCATGCTCGCCAAAGGCAAAGAGATGGGCATGACCGGCGCCCCGGCTGCGCATTCCATGGCTGATCACAAACCATCCTGTACGCCCACCTGGGCGCAGCCTTCCAACGATGGTTCTGTCGTCTACGTAGCTTGCAATCTGTCGAATGAAATCGTGGCCATCGACACCAATACCTGGACTCTCGCACGGCGCTTTCCCGCGGCTAATGGCGTCTACAATCTCGCGATGGCTCACGACGGCCGCCTGATCGCCACGAACAAACGGGGACAATCGGTCTCGATCTTCGATCCGGTCAGCGGAAAAGAACTGGCTCGCATTCCTACGAAGCGCAAGGTGGTACACGGCGCAGTAGTAACACCCGATGATCGCTACGCCTTCATTTCTGTGGAAGGAATTGGCGACGAACCCGGTACCGTCGAGGTGATCGATCTGGCCAGCGCGAAAATCGTTGCGACGGTCGATACGCCGCCACAAGCCGCCGGAATCGATTTTTGGAAGACGGAAGCGAGCAAGCAATAAGAACTGTGGAGCAGTCCTTTACAAGATTTGCAGCTTCGGCTGCAACGAGTAGCTTAGGCACAATCTCTTCAGCGCCGGAGGGGGAATGTCGAAAAAAAGGAACGTAATTCAAATGGTGGGTCTCACGGCAGCGCTGTTAATATTCGCCGTCCCGTCGCTGTGCTTGCAAGACTCTGCCAAACAAGACTCTTCTAAGAGCAGCGACCAACAAGAGAAAAAAGAAGAACCACCCACGACTTCAGTCGCACCCGCAAGCGTGGAGATCATGCCGAGCACCCTCGACGTTCACGTTGGAGAAAAAGTCAAGTTCGGTGCCATGGCCAAGGACGCCGCCGGAAACGCAATCGACGAAAAACCGTCCGTCTGGTTCGCCGCTCCCTTTGACCTTGCCGGCGCCGATGAAAATGGGGAAGTGACTTTTCACGCGCCCGGGGTGGTCACAGTTGGCGCAGTAATCGGCGGCAAGGCCGGTTATGCCACTATCAACGTGGCCAACCCAAAAGTTGCCAGCATTGAAATCGCACAACCTTCTTATCCAGTTGTCGTTGGCAGCGCCGAAAGACTAACGGTCATCACTCGCACCTCCGATGGCAAGCCGCGCAGCGACGCAATCGTCAAGTGGACTTCCGAAAAAAGCTCGATCGCCAGCGTTGACGCCGCCGGCATGGTAACCGGCGTCGCTCCGGGCAGCGCCACCATCAAAGCTTCTTCCGACGAAGCCAGCGGCACAGTTACCTTTCAGGTAATTCGAGACACTGTGCGCAGACTCACTGTCGCTCCTGCCACTGCCGAAGCCCGCACCGGTGATGTGGTTCACTTCACCGCCGCGGCAACCGAAGCCGCCGGAGGCCACTCGAATAATCCTCCCGTTCGCTGGTCCATTAGTGGTGAAGGGGCTGAGGTCTATCCCGATGGAGCTTTCGTTGCGGAGAAAGCCGGCACATATGTGATCACGGCCAACAGCGGCCAGCATAGCGCGGCTGCATCGGTTGTAGTTCGACCACGTAATGTCGAACGCGAGGTGGAAGTCGTCGCCCACGTTCCCATGCCCGATCTCCAGATGTCGGAGGAATGGATCATCGGTCACCATGCCTATCTCGCTACCGTGGCAGACAAATTGTTTACCTACGACATCTCCGATCCGGCCAATCCAAAGCTGCTCGATACTCTTCAGGTCGACGCCCGCTTGATCAACGATGTCAGCACCACGCCCGACGAAAAAATCGGCGTCTTCACCCGTGAAGGCGCTTCCAACCGAAAGAACGGAATCGTATTCCTTGACACCACCGACGCCGCGCATCTGAAAGTTCTCTCCGAGTACACGGCCACGGTCACCGGCGGCGTGCACAGCGCTTACATCGACGGCCATTATGTTTACATCACCGACGACGCGACTGGTTCGCTCCGCATTATCGATTTCGATGATCCCAGGCATCCCAAGGAAGTGGCACGCTGGCAGACGGAGAATCCCACGGTCGTGACGCTCGAAACCAAATATGGTTCAATCGCCAGCGGGCGCTACCTTCACGACCTGCAAGTGAAAGATGGCATCGCCTATCTCGCCTACTGGCGCGATGGCCTGATCATCCTCGACGTTGGCAACGGCATGGCCGGAGGCAGTCCGGAAAACCCCAAGCTCGTCAGCCAATACCGATTCAACCACTACGAGCTCTATGGCGACGGCTGGCTCGCGGGCACGCACAGCGTCTTCCGCTACAAGAATTATTTATTCGTCGGTGACGAAGTCTTTCCCGCCATCTTCGAACTCGAGAACCGCGACCGCATTCCCGTTCGCGCCATCTGCCACGTCATGGATGTCTCCGATCTCAAACATCCGAAAGAAGTGGCATGGTACGAAGTGCCAGAAGGCGGTTCTCACAATTTCTGGGCCGCTAACGATATGCTCTACGAGGGCTACTACAGCGGCGGTGCGCGCGTGCTCGATATCTCGGGCGAGCTGCGTGGCGATCTTTACCGCCAGGGCCGCGAAATCGCCCGTTTCTGGACGGGCGACGCCAAAGGCTTCCGCCCCAATCTGCCGTTCACCTGGGGTGGCCAGCCCTGTTCGGTGAAGTGCGACAGCGACCTGCTCAACAACTTGATGTACTTCAACGACATCCACTCCGGCCTGTGGATAACCAAGCTGGGTCCGCCCAAGTTTGAAGGCTCGACCACCTCGCCACCGGTACGAAAAAGCGAGCAGACCATCCATTAAGATGGGACAGCGAGGGCAAGAGCCCTCGTTCTTCCGTGGAGATAGGGCGCGCAGTGTCGCCGAAGATGGCGAACCAAATTTTTTCCAGGCTGACCCCGGATTGCACACTCTAATAAAATAGATGAGAGTCAGCTCCAGCGGTTCGGGAAAACCAGGGACGGTTTCTGTGAATAATACGGTTTCTGTGAATAATATAGTGGCGAGTTCCAAACGGGCGTTTTTCGCGACAGGGTTCCTGCTGGCTATGCTCTGCTGGACAGGATTGGCAGCAATTGCCCAGTCGCAGCCCCAGTCATCCCCTTCGAGCGCCCAGACGCAATCCCAGCCCGCGCAAGATTCCGCCATCCCGGATGCTCCCTCGGCGGTACAGCCGCCGGCGCCCGCACCCGAGCGGCCACCGGTCGCCCGCCCGGAACCCAAGAAGCCAGTTGAGCGCGATCCCTGGACCGGCCAACCCATTCAACCATCTGACCAGAACGCCCCCGCCTCGGGCGATTCGGCTTCGAGTGAGGAAAAAAATCCTCCGCCACCCATGCCTCCGGTCAAGACCGTTCCCCCCGGGAGTTCGGCCAAGCAGAACTCCAACTCGCAGGACCAGTTGTTAACTTTCGTCGTTCATACCAACTTCGTGCAGATTCCGGTTACTGTGAAAGATCATGGACGTCCAGTGGATGGCCTCACTTCCGCTGATTTCACTGTCAAAGAGAACGGCGTCCCGCAAAAGCTCACTTTTTTCAGCTCCGATCCGTTCGCGCTTTCGGTTGCGATTGTCGTTGATCTCGGTATGCCCGACGCCGCTATTCAGCAGATCAACCAAACGTTCCCGGCTATGGTTGCTGCCTTCGCCCCTTTCGATGAAGTTGCCCTCTACACCTATAGCAGCACGGTAAGCCAAGTCAGCGACTTCATGGCTGCCAACCGCAAGCTGACCGCCCTTTTGGCGCAGATGAAAACCGAGCGTGGTTATGAAAACGGCCCTCCGGTTTTAAGCGGCCCGCTGGCGCCCAATGGTCCTGTGATTAACAACATTCCTGTGGGCCAGCCCACCGAGCCGGTGTACACCCCGCAGAAAGAATCGCACGTGCTGAACGACGCGATCCTGCAAGCGGCGCTCGACCTCGGCAAACGCGGCCGCGAACGGCGCAAGATTATTTTTGTGATCAGCGACGGACGCGAATCCGGCAGCAAGGCCGGCTATCGCGACGTGCTGCGCGTCCTGCTCACTCGTGGCATTGAAGTTAAAGCTGTGGGTGTCGAAGGTGCTGCCGTGCCTTTTGTTCGTAAACTCGAGCAGTTACATATTCCTGATCAGGGGCGTAGCGACATTCTGCCCAAGTACACTCACGCCACCGGCGGCGGCGAAGTTTACTCCGAGCTTTCCACCCGCATGCTCGAGGACGTCTACTCCGAAGCCATGATGGAGGCGCGTAATCAGTACACTCTTGGCTATTATCCCGCTGCGCCCAAGGTTCCCACACGAGCCGCCTACCGCTCTATCGAGGTCATCGTGCATCGCCCCGGCCTGAAAGTTATCGCCAAAGACGGCTATTACCCCGTTCTCTCCGCGCCCCATTAGGGCGGTTGAGCGTTGTGGTGACGTGGATCCCGGCGATCTCCTGCATGTCGTTCGAGAAGGGCAGGGCTGGCTCTGATTCCGGCCTCTTGCGGCGCAGCGAGGACTAGCGTGGAATTCTCAATCGCCAAATCACCCCAATCAACTATGCCTTTCCGCCAGGGGTCACCTGAGTAACCTGCCACCCTCCCCGCGGCTGTGATATAAAAGGCCCGAAGCCCCCATATAGGGATTATTTTGCGCAGGGAGCACACGCCAGCGTGTAGCTGCCGGCGCTCTTGAGGAAAGCCTTGAGTTTCATCAACTTCGCCGCCCGGGAAATCAATTGCAAGATCGTCTACTACGGCGCCGGGCTAGGCGGCAAGACCACCAATTTACAACTGATCTACCAGAAGACTGCGGAGCAGCAGAAGGGCAAGATGATTTCGCTTGCCACGGAAACTGAGCGCACGCTGTTCTTCGACTTTCTCCCGCTCGACCTTGGCTCGGTGCGCGGCTTTAAGACCCGCATCCACCTCTATACCGTCCCGGGCCAGGTGTTCTACGATGCCAGCCGCAAGCTGATTCTGCGCGGCGTCGACGGCATCGTCTTCGTGGCTGACTCTCAGCAGGAGCGCATGGATGCCAACATCGAAGCTCTCGACAATCTCATGTCGAACTTGCAGGAGCATGGCTACGACTTCAACAAAATTCCTTATGTGCTCCAGCTCAATAAACGGGATCTGCCTAACATTCTCCCAGTGGACACTCTGAGCAAGGAACTGCGCAAGAAAAACGAACCGGTCGTGGAGGCCATCGCCTTTCAGGGCACGGGCGTGTTTGAAACTTTGAAAGAGATCGCCAAGCAAGTTCTTACCGAACTCAAAGCCGGTGGCTAGATGTTCTTCCTTCGTTCGAAAGTCATTTCCTTCAGAATTCAAACGAAATGCAATTTCCTTTTCTCATGAGGCTGCCTGAGGACGCGTTGGGCCGCGCTGTATTCTCTTTGCAATATCTTCGTGGCTTGGACGTTCGTGCGCCATTTCGCGTTCTTCGGCAAAGGACCGGGCAGCGATCACCATGAGTTGATGGGGTTTTACATGGGCGCATTCATGCCGATTTTGATCGCTGGCCGTGGTTCTGCCTGCATGGAACGTATCCTTACCCGCCAACCTTGATCGGCCACGCACCCCGCCAGCTGGAGCATAAGGATCGCGCGTGTTATCCATAATGGAAATGTAGTTCCGGTCAGAGAGTCGAATTCTTACCGGGCTGGCTTTTGCAAGCCCTCGAAAAAAAAGACTTGCGTTATCACCTACCGATGTAGTAGATTCGCAAACGGCCATAGTAGAGTATTCCGATGACGCAACCCAAACTGACCAGACTCGAGCTGCAAATCATGGAAACGTTGTGGACCCGGGGTCAGGCCTCGATTCGCGAGATTCAGGCGGCCTTTCCCGAGAAGAAAAGACCCGCCTACACCACAATACAGACCGTCGTCTACCGATTGGAAGCCAAGGGTGCGCTTTCTCGTGTTAAGAAAGTCGGAAATTTTCATGTCTTCGAACCTACTATTTCTCGGGCTTCCGCTCAGCGCAGATTGATCGACGATCTGCTCACGCTTTTTGGCGGTCGCACCCAGCCCGTCATGGCGCATCTGATCGGATCCGGCAAACTTACGCTCGCGGATGTGAAAGAGGCCGAAAAGACGATCCGCCAACTGGAGAAAAAGGAGAAGCGGCAATGATTCCTGGTGGGTTTTCCATTCTCTGGCGAACCATGGCGTCCGAAGTGGCCAATCATCTATGGCAGTCCACTTTGTTCGCCGCCGTTGCCGGCCTGTTGATCCTGGCTCTGCACGAGAACCATCCCCGCGTTCGTTACTGGGTTTGGCTGGCGGCTTCGCTGAAATTTCTGTTGCCATTTTCGCTGCTCGTGGCCTTTGGAAGTCATCTGGCACCATCACGAGCAGCCATGCCGAGCGCTGGTTTCTACATAGCAATGAATGAAGTCGGCCAGCCATTTACCAGCACAACCGCGACTCCAGTGGCGTCGGCACCTTCATCGCCGGGTTCCTTTAGCTTCTTGGGTTTTCTTCCCGAGTTTCTTTCCGCGATCTGGCTGTGCGGTGCTCTAGCGGTGATTTGCCTGTGGTGCTTGCGCTGGTGGCGAGTATCCTCAACCATCCGACACGCGACGCCGTTGTATGAAGGACGCGAAGCCGAAGCCTTGCGTAAATTGCAGCGCATCTTTGCCCTGCCGAAACCGATCAGAATTCTGCTGTCGGGCACTTCACTGGAACCGGGTATTTTCGGCATAGTGCAACCTACCCTGCTTTGGCCGGAGGGAATCTCTCAGCGCCTCACCGACTCTCACCTTCACGCTATTCTCACCCACGAACTGCATCACGTTCGCCGCCGGGACAATCTGGCCTCTGCCGTGCACATGTTTGTCGAAGCGCTCTTCTGGTTTTATCCGCTGGTGTGGTGGCTTGGCGCGCATTTGGTCGAGGCGCGGGAGCGCGCTTGCGATCAGGAAGTGCTGGAACTCGGCGCTGATCCACAGATCTACGCCGAAAGCATTCTGAAAGTCTGTGAATTCTGCATAGAGTCCCCGCTCCCTTGCATCTCGGGAGTGACCGGCTCCGATCTCAAGAAAAGGATGGCAAATATTATGACTCGCCGTGTTTTTCACAAGTTGGATTTCGCCAGAAAATTCTTGCTAACCGCCGCTGCGTTGCTTGCGCTCGCAGTACCCGTTTTCTTTGGCCTCGTGACTCCCACCCCGACGCGAGCGCAATCGCAGGCCGAAACTGCAACTGCACCGGCCTTCGAAGACGTCTCCATCAAGCCCGCCACAGTCGGCAGCGGCACCCCCATGGTTAGGCTCTTTTACACCCCAAACGGTTTCGTCGCGAATAGCGTCACTCTCGAGAGCCTCATTGAAGACGCATATGGGGTGCAGAAATCTCAAATCTCGGGGCCGGCCGACTTGCTCAACCGCGATCGGTACGACATTCAGGCAAGAATCCCGGACTCTGTCGGCGCTGAACTCCAACACCCGGATCTTGAACAGGTTTTGCCCCAACGCAAGGCCATGCTTTGCGCTTTACTGGCGGACCGCTTCAAGCTGGTAGTCCATCAGGAAACGAAACAGTTACCGGTTTACGTGCTGACGGTATCGAAAAATGGCCTGAAACTTCAGGAGGCGAAATCTGCACAAGCTGGCCCCTACGCAACCCTGAGCGGAGGGCCTGGTGGGAACGGCAGAATGATGGTGGTTGGCGGAGGGACATTTACCGCTCAAGACCAGCCTATCTCACAATTCGTATTTATGTTATCGCAGCAACTCGCTAGTCCCGTGATCGATAAAACCGGCCTCGCCGGCAAGTATGACTTCGCGCTCCAATGGACGCCGAGTCCGAACGAAGTTGCGGGTTCTGAAGTCTCCGAAGGCGATAGTGCGTCTGCATTGTCGAGATCCTCGCTGATCGCGGCGGTCGATCAGCAGCTCGGCCTGAAACTGACACCGGCGCAAAGCCCGGTTGAAACCATCGTGATCGATCACGTCGAGCAGCCAGCCGGGAATTAGACTGCCGGCTACCACGAGGTAATAAAAACGGCGCCGGATTTTATCCGGCGCCGAACGCTCGCGAGATGCGGAGTCTAGCGAGGATGCTACCTACCAATCAAGCTTCCAGCGACCTAAGCCGCCGCTAGGGGAAAATTCGGTTGGGCGGGCGGCTATATCTAGCACTTACAGATTCATTTGCTCTCTGCAATCGGCGTAGGGCTGGCGCCGAAATCCCGCCGGCTATTGACCGCTGTACGCGCTGCGCGTGCTGCCGGCATATTTGCCGCCGCCGCTCCGTAACGCTCGAGCAGCACCGGAGCCATCGTGTTCTCCGCTTCCTTTACGAAAATCATCTGACTCTCGGATGCCATATCCACGCGGATGAAATCTCCTAGCTTTACTTGTCCCGTCGCCACCAGGTTCGCCATCGGAAATACCAGATGGCGCTCAATCGCGCGCTTCAAATGCCGGGCTCCGTAACGAGGGTCGGTCCCTTCCTTCAGCAAGAATTGCTTCGCTCCCGCGGTGCAACTGAACACGAACTGATTGGTCCCCGAAGCCATAAGCACGCGCTGCTGAACCATTCCCAGTTCGATCTCGAGGATCTGCGCCAGATGCTCGTCGCGCAGCGTCTTGAAGACGACGGTTTTGTCGATGCGGTTCATGAACTCGGGCGTAAACTTGCGCCGTGCCGCTTCGACAGCCGTGCGCTGAATCTTGTCGTCGAGATTGTTGTCGACTTCCACGGCCTTAGGCGCAAAGCCAAATCCGCCATCGACCAGATTGGTCATTTCGTTCGCGCCCAGGTTTGAAGTCAGAATAATGATGCATTGCGATAAATCGACGCGCCGGTTGTCGCCCAGAGTGAGGGTCGCTTTATCCAAAATTCCCAGAAGCAGTTGCCAGAGCGAGTCGCTGGCTTTTTCGATTTCGTCAAAGAGCAGGATGGAAAGCTTCAGCTTCTCGGTGAACCACTGATTCAACGCTTCCTGCGTCAGCAGCGGATGCGTTTCGCGGTGCCCCAAGTACCCCGGAGGCGAGCCAATCAGCTTTGCAATCTCATGCGAATGCTGAAACTCGGCGCAATCGATCTTGATGCACGCGCGCGCATCCCCGAACAATGCTTCCGCCATCGCCTCGACCACGCGCGTCTTGCCTGATCCGGTTGGCCCCAGAAACAGCAAATTGCCCACCGGCCGTCCGGGTGGATTCAGGCCCGCAAGAAACATTTGATAAACTTCCGTGACTTTTTCGATTGCCTGGTCTTGTCCCACGATGCGGCGGCGCAGTGCGGATTCGAACTCACCCGCGTCGCTGCTGCGGCGGTTCGGATCCAGCACGGTAGCAAGGTTCGTTCGCATAGATTTTCTTTCTATCCTGTCCCAGCCGTATTCTCGGCTTTTGTTTTTTGTCCGGAGGGTTCAGGCTTTCTTTCTCGCGGCCCCACAAGTGACAAAATTTGTCATTCCACCAGCCGCTTACCTGACCCGGCTTTTTCCGGGCTGCCCTCGAATTAGCAAGCCGCTGGCCACCCCCAGGATGGATTTTCGTCGCTCCAAAGCCCTTATCTGGCAGCAGTTAGATGCCGGTCGCCCATATTAAGCCAACCTCGAGTGGAAAGTTAAGAGAAAGGAACGGAAATACTTTGCGCACGGTAGGAACGCGCGAGAGTGACGGTGCAGGGCCAGCTGAGTCCCGAGGTATGACCAGCATCGATTATGCAGGGGCAGCACCGGCCCTCGGCTATCGGCCCAGCGAGTCGAAGATTCTCCGCCGAACGAAGCTCGACAGCCAGTAACTGGAACGGGGCAAGTGATCGGCGGCTCGGGACTGGCCAGGGAGATGACCGCTAGTAACTAGCGGTGAAAACAAGAGACCTATAGCATCCGAAATGGTTAGAGAAGTTCGCCGGAGGGCTTCTTGCGTCGCTCGTCTGCTCTC
>JASHQM010000189.1 GCA_030039165.1 Candidatus Sulfotelmatobacter sp.
ACTTCATCACCTGGTCGTCCTGCGAGTAATGCAGGACTGTCGAATTAAACCCCGACCCGACGATGGGTGCGTAAGCCACGCGCTCGCAGCCACGTTTGTCCCACTCGTATTCCATCAGCGCGGAAATTTCATGCTCGTTCACGCCCGGCTTCACCGCTTTGAACGCGGCAAAATGTGCCGCAACCGAGGCGTCCACGGCTTTGCGAATGAGCGCAATTTCTCCGTCATCCTTGGTCGTGCGCAGAGAAGAAATCATCGGGCGCACGTCTGTGAACATTACATAAGGATTTAGGCTCTTAAGGAACGCCAGCGGCTCCGCTGACATGGACTCCTGAAACGGTGTGGCCACGTCCGTGTAAATCTGTGGCCGGCCGCCAGCGAGAAACTTATCCGCCTCCTCGGGCAATTTGGCCAGATCCTCGACGCGGTCAAAACCGGTAATCTTAGGAGCGTCAGGATTTTCCGGGCCGAGTTTAGGGCCCGTCCATTTTTCCTGTGTCATGTTCCGAGCTGGAAGAAAGAAAATTTCGGTGTATGGCCTGGCTGGTGCGTCGCCCTCAGCTTTCTCCTCGGAGGCGATCAGCAGTGCGCCCACTGGCTCGTTCCAGCCGGTGAGATAGTAAAAGTTCTCATTCTGACGGAAAAGATAGAGATCGGCCGGGTGCTCGATGTTCGAGAACAGAACCACCACGCCGTTTACCTCCTTGGCTAGAGCCTCGCGGCGGGTGTGGTAATCGGAGTTCGGCTGGCGCTCCAAGGCCGCGGTAAATCCGCCAAGCAGCAAGACAATTGCGATCAGGAGAACGTGACGAAGTTTGGGCATGTGCATTGGTCCGTTGCGTTTTGCGTTGCGATTGCAAGTGGGATTATCAAATACTCGAGCCGCTAAAGCCAATTTGAACTCCTCGCAAGACGATCCAACAGTAAAAATCGATACTCTTTCCAGACAACGATGCTTACACGCCGACGGGAAACGGTTTGGCGCGCGATTCGGCGCCTAGAGCTATTCCCGTGAACCGTCCTTGCAGCAGCGACATCAGTCCCGTGTACCAATAACCCACAACGAAAAGTAAAAGAAACGGAACCGTAACATAGTTCTCGTTTTGCACCGCATACACGACAGTGAGAGCAAAATAGGTTCCTATCAGCAACTCCACCCAAGGAACCCAGCCCAGGCGCTTGCGGTACTTGGTCGCCCCGACTTTATCTTTTTTCGATTCGACATGGTACTTGGGAGTACGCGCAAAGGCCGTCTCTTTGCCGATCAGCGCTTCAATCACGGCTTTTGTGTTGGTGATGGTTAATCCGATGCCAAGGGCCATCAGAAATGGCAGATACAGCAGGGCGCGCGGCCAGCTCTTGGGAAAAAGTTCGCGCTGGGAAACCAGATAAAAACTCGAAATTGAAAACGTCGAGGCGAGAAAAAGCGGCAGATCGATGAACAGCATCTGAAACCACCCCTGATAAAAGCGGATGATCATGGCCGGCAGCATTAACACGGAGAGTACGATCATCAACGGGTAGCTGATGTTCGCGGTCAGGTGATACCAGGCTTCGATCTTGGTATGAAGCGGGGCGTCGCTACGCAAAACGCGCGGCAGAATTTTTTTTCCCGTTTGAATCAGCCCTTTTGCCCATCGCGCCTGCTGCGTCTTGAATGCCGTCATCTCCACGGGCAGTTCCGCAGGACACTCAACATCCTGCAAGTAAATAAACTTCCATCCCTTGAGCTGCGCTCGGTAGGAAAGATCGGTGTCTTCGGTCAGCGTGTCATGCTGCCAGCCCCCGGCTTCGTCGATGGCGGCACGTCGCCAGACTCCCGCCGTACCGTTGAAATTGAAAAATACGCCGCTGCGGGCTCGTCCGGAGTGCTCAAGGACGAAGTGCCCGTCGAGCAGGATCGCTTCGACCTGCGTCAGAAAAGAGTAATCACGGTTGATATGCGTCCAGCGGGTTTGCACCATGCCGATTTGGGGATCGGTGAAGTGGTGAATCGTACGCAGCAGAAAATCCTCAGGCGGTGTGAAATCGGCATCGAAGATGACAACAAACTCGCCCTTCGCCGATCTCAATCCTTCCGCTAGCGCCCCAGCCTTGAAGCCGACGCGGTTGGTTCGGTGCTGATAGGTGATCCGATTACCCAGGGCGGCATAGCGTTCGACTAAGTTGCGCGCGACTTCGACGGTTTCGTCCGTGGAGTCATCGAGCACCTGAATCTCGATCTTCTCCCGCGGATACTTCAGCTTGCAGACCGCATCGAGCAAGCGCTCGACCACATATTGCTCATTGAATATTGGCAGTTGCACCGTCACACGCGGCAGTTCTTCAAACTGCGCACGGGGTTCGGTAGTGCGCCTGGCTTTGTGCTTGTAATAGAGATAAACGAGGATGTAGCGGTGAATGCCGTATCCCGCGAGCAGAATCAGAACAATGAAGTACGGAATCAACAGTGCGCGATCGAAGGCGTCGGTGTGGTAAAGGCCCTGGAAGGTCTTGTCGAGCAGGTGCTGGCGGAGATAATGCCCTATGCCTTTGGGGGCAAGGCAAGCAGTCAGGAACCAGGACGAGATGAAGTCGGAATGCAGCAAGGCTTACGGGCCGACCAGACCTTCATTTTACAGGAGCGAGGCGTCTCTTCCTGAAGCAAGGGCTCGCCATCGATTGGTTCGGTTTAGTGCCTCACACAGTCAAGGTTGACGGGCACCCAAGATTAAGTTAGATTACTATCTAATTAGATAGACAGCGAACTATCGTTGACTACGGATAACAAAGCGTTCAAGGCCCTCAGCGATCCGACGCGGCGCGAGATTCTGGGCCTTTTGCGCCATGGCGAACGTACGGCAGGCGATCTGGCCGAGAGGTTCGAGATGACCAAACCCTCGATGTCTCATCACTTCGCAGTTTTGAAGAATGCTGATCTCATCACGAGCCGCCGCGACGGGCAGCAGATCTGGTACGGCCTGAATACGACGGTGGTGCAGGACCTGATGGCCTGGGTGATGGATCTGCTTCGGGGCGATGGAAAGAAGCGCAAGGGGCCACCCAAAGAGGACTGACATGACGATGACAAAGAAATACTACCTGGGCTCTGTCGCGGTGATACTCGCAATACTGGTCAGCATAATAGTCGCGTATCCTGAGTTGCCGAGGTCCATTCCGTTGCATTGGGACGCCCATGGGCAACCCAACGGCTGGGGGCCGAAGTGGTCACTTTTCTTTTGGGGACCGGGTGTGATGACCCTCCTTCTACTGCTGTTTGCGGCATTGCCGTGGCTTTCGCCGAAGCAGTTCGAAGTCGATTCGTTCCGCTCCACCTATCTCTACATCATGGTCGTCATGATGGCGATGATGGGCTACATCAACCTGTTGGTGCTGGCCGCGGGCCTCGGCATCGTGCTTGACATCAGCCGTGCGATTTTGGGAGGAATCGGGCTCCTAGTTGCGCTCCTGGGAAACGTTCTCGGCAAGGTGCGCCGCAATTTCTACATCGGAGTGCGAACCCCCTGGACTATCGCCAACGAACAGGTCTGGAATGCCACTCACCGTTTCGCAGCGAAGACATTTTTCGCTGGAGGTCTGATCGCGCTCTTGTTGGCGGTTTTCGGAGGATCATTCTGGCTGGCGTTCGCGGCCATCCTGACTGGGGCGTTCATCCCCGCGGTCTATTCCCTCATTTTCTATAAACAGCTTGAACGGCGCGATGGATTGTAGTTCGTGAGCCGTCAATTGATCTTAAGGAGGCTTCTTCGAATATGAAACGAATTTGGTTATCTGCATTGCTGTTTCTGATTCCAGCCGCCGCGCACTCCCAGGATGTCGCCGGCGATTGGCAAGGAACCCTGCATGCCGGCATGGATCTGCATCTGGTTTTGCACATCACCAAGGGTGATGGCGGCGCGCTCAAAGCTACGCTCGACAGCGTGGATCAGGGCGCGTATGGAATTCCGGTCAGCTCGATTTCGCTGAAGAACTCCAATTTGACCCTGGGCGTGGACGCTGTGCACGGCACGTATGAAGGCAAGCTATCGGGCGACGGCAATACGATGAGCGGAACCTGGACACAAGGGCAGACGCTGCCCCTCGATTTCAAGCGCTCGGCTGCCAAAATCGAAAGCAAATCCGTTGCGCCTTCCGACATTGACGGCGCGTGGCTGGGCACGCTCGAAGTTGGACCGATCAAATTAAGAGTTGTTTTCCACATCGTCAACACCCAGGACGGACTGGTGGCCACCTTGGATAGTCCCGATCAGAACGTGTCAGGAATGCCCACTAGCAAAACTACACGCGAGGGCACGACCCTCAAAATCGAGGTGCAAAAAATTGACGGTATTTTCCAAGGCAAAATTGCCGCCGATCTGGGCTCCATCGAGGGTACATGGACCCAAGCGGGGAGTGCCCACCCGCTTGTTTTGCACCGTGTCAAGGACAAAGCGGAGCTCGCGCCTCCCCGAAGGCCGCAGAATCCGACGAAACCTTACCCGTATCGTGATGAAGACGTTTTCTACGAAAATCAAGTACAGAACGTCACGCTGGCGGCGACGCTCACCATTCCTCAGGGCAAGGGACCATTTCCAGCTGTTGTATTGATTACCGGCTCCGGGCCGCAGGATCGCGACGAAAGCCTGCTGGGTCATAAGCCATTCCTTGTGCTTTCCGACTATCTCACGCGACATGGAATTGCCGTCTTGCGGGCTGACGATCGCGGAACGGCGAAGTCGACGGGGAACTTTGCCACGGCGACCACTGCCGATTTTGCCACTGACACCGAAGCTGGAATTGCATATCTGAAGACGCGGCCGGAAATCAACCCCCATAAAATCGGCCTGGTCGGACACAGCGAGGGCGGAGAAATTGCGCCCATGATCGCTGCACGCAACCCGGATGTCGCATTTATTGTCATGATGGCCGGTCCGGGCGTGCCTGGCGATCAGATTTTGCCCGCGCAGGTAGAGGCCATCGATTTAGCCAGCGGCAAGAGCGCGGAAGAGGCGGCGAAAGATGCAGCTCAGGAACGCGATGTGCTCAAGCTGATTGAGACGGAAAAAGACAACGCGGTTCTCGAAAAAGAAATCAAGCAGAAACTCGCCGGCCAGGCTTCGGACGCGGAGATTGGAGCGCAGATGAAAATGATGAGCTCGCCCTGGTTCCGTTTCTTTATCAGCTACGATCCCTCGACCGACTTGCGCAAAGTCAGTTGCCCGGTGCTGGCGATCATCGGCGAAAAGGATACACAGGTACCGCCCAAGCAAAATATTCCCGCGATTCGCGCGGCACTCGAGCAAGGCGGGAATAAGCAGTTCGAGGTCGATGAATTGTCCGGTTTAAATCATCTCTTTCAAACCGCCAAGACGGGTGCACCCAGCGAATATGCGCAGATAGAGGAAACAATATCGCCGGTAGCTTTGGAGAAAATGGCAACTTGGATATCGAAACAGTGAACTACGAACGCGTGTCTGACAGCCGCACAAGAAATCTCAGTAGATCAAATACTTTTTCCTGATCGTTTCAAATTTCTCTAAGCTCTCCTGCCAATCCTGGGCAATGCGGTGGGGATCTTCGCCGGCCAGCAAGGCATCGAAGACAGCCTGATCCACCAGCAATTCGGCCATGCGGTCGATCTCGTAATCCGCGGGATAGAGTTTGCGTAATGCCGCCGCCAGTTCGATTCCCAATTCCGGGGCATCCAAACCGTTGCGATCGGTTAGAACGACATTCACTCCGTGACATGCCTGGCCACTATAAATCGAGGATGCTGGCGTGAAATCTACCGGTACGAATCTCACGCCTGCAATTTCACGCGCATTCAAGTATGCTGCCAGTTCCCTGCCCTTGATCCATGGCGCGCCGACCAGTTCGAATGGAGTATCAGTGCCCCGCCCCACAGAAACGTTCGTACCTTCGATCAGCGCCACACCCGGATAAAGCGCCGCCTCGGTCAGACTGCGTAAATTCGGCGACGGATTCACCCACTCCAGCCCCGTCGAATCGAACCAATCTCCCCGCTGCCAGCCTTCCATGGGTACAACGGTGAGCTTTGCGTTAATGTTTTTCTCGACGTTGAACATCTTGGCCAGTTCGCCCATGGTCATGCCATGACGGACGGGAGTCGCCCAGTAATCAGTAAAGCTTTCGCGGCCCGCATCCGCAACCGGACCTTGCACAAATGAGCCAGTAATCGGATTCGGTCGGTCGAGCACGATCAGATCAATTCCCGCTTGTGCTGCCGCTTCCAGAAAATAACCCAGCGTCGTCTCGTAAGTATAGAAGCGCACGCCAGCGTCTTGAATGTCGAACACCACGGCATCGAGCTTCCTCAAAATTTCGATCGATGGACGCCGCGCAGCATCTGTGCCGCCGTAAACACTGTAGACATGCACGCCAGTGGCGGCATCAGTGGTGTCGCCCACGTGGGTCGTATCAAGCGTTCCGGCAGCCCCGTGCTCGGGACTGAAAATCGCTTCCAGAGAAACTTCGGAAGCGTGTGCCAGAACGTCGATCGAGCGGCGCCCCTCGGCGTCAATTCCGGTCTGATTGGTAACCAGCCCAATTCGCTGCTTGCGGCCGCTGATCTGAAAGACATCAAAGTTGTGGTCTTCGAGAACGTCGATTCCGGTCCTGACGCTGCCATTGCGCGCGCTCATACGCCGCGCCGCGCTTTCTGCTTCGTTATAGCCGGTGATGCTCTTTGCCAGTACATCTTCCCGCTGGCTTGTGGTCAGGGGCAATGCTGCGGCCACTGCGGTTGCAACTTTCGAGCGCAAGGCAATGGCATTGCCTTTGCCTCGGGGATGAACGGCGTTGGTTAGCAAGATGATGTAGCAATTTGTGGTGGGGTCAATCCACATCGAGGTTCCGGTAAATCCTGTGTGCCCGAAGCTGCCCACAGGCAGCAAGTCACCGCGGTTCGACGAGTAAGGAGAATCGATATCCCAGCCAAAGCCTCTCAACACGGGCGCTTGCGGAGGCTGCTCTGGAGAGGTCATTTTTTCGACCGACAGCCGAGACAATATGCCGTCACCGCCGTTCAATAACGCTTGAGCAAATTTCGCGAGATCGTC